>NZ_JXQX01000039.1:0-2700 GCF_000834175.1 Microbacterium sp. MEJ108Y
CAGCGCCTAGTGTAGATCTGGGTCGTGCCGAGGCTGGCATGACCCAGGATCTCCTGGACCGCGCGCAGGTCTGCTCCGCCGTCCAGGAGATGAGTCGCTGCGGTGTGCCTGAGCGCATGCGGTCCGACAGTCTCCTCGCCGACGAAGGGCGCGAGCACCTCGGCGACGAGTGAGTACACCGCGCGCGGTCCCATCCGCGCACCACGACTGCCGAGGAACAGAGCGGGAGTCGGCCGCGCTGTGCGCGCGGCGAGTGCGGGACGCCCTCTGGTCAGGTACGCGCCGGCCGCCTCGCGGGCGGGGACCCCGAAGGGCACCACTCGCTCCTTCGAACCCTTTCCCAGAACGCGCGCGGTGCCTCGATCGAGATCGAGGTCGTCGACATCGAGGCCGCACAGCTCGGAGACGCGGATCCCGGCGCCGTAGAGCAGTTCGAGGATCGCGTGGTCTCGGAGAACTAGCGGATCACCGGCGCCGGCGGCTCGGCGTTGCGCATCGAGCAGGGTCGTCATCGCATCCTGAGAAGCGATGGTGGGGAGGGTTCGCCCCCGCTTGGGAGCGACCAGGCGCAGGCTCGGATCGTGATCGACGAGCTGCTGCTCGTGCGCCCAGCTGAAGAAGGAGCGCGCCGCCGCTGCTCGCCGCGCGAGCGTCGACCGCGCATCCCCACGCTGAGTCGCCCGCCAGAGCCAGTCTCGGAGAGTCTCCAGCGTGACCTGGTCGACCTCGAGTTCACCGACGGTCTCCGCGAGGTCCCGTAGGTCTGATCGGTAAGCGCGCACGGTGGCGGGAGACAGCCGACGCACCTGAGCAAGGTGGTCGGCGAAGGCATGTGCGGCCGCCGCGAACTCCATGGATCAAGTGTGCAGGAACGCCGATCACCGTCGCGTCAGCCGCGCCGCTCGCTGACCCGCGCCCTCTGCCACCCCCCTTCGACTCGTCGCACCGCACCCTCGAGCTCGAGCAGCCCGAGCAGGGCATTGACTCGCTCAGGCGCGAGCCCCGACCGTCGAGACAGCTCGGCAGCGGCTCGCGCATCGCGGCTGCTCATGGCATCGAGCACGCGAGACTGGTCGGGATCCGTGCCTCGACCGGGTGACGTACCCGGCGGCCCGTCGCCCCAGAGCTCGCGTATCTCGGCAGTCGTGGTGACGCACCGCGCGTCGTACTCGCGCAGGAGCCGATGACAGCCGGCTGACGAAGCGGATGTCACCGGCCCGGGCACGGCGCCGAGCGGTCGACCCAGTGCAGCTGCGTGTCCAGCAGTGTTCAACGATCCGCTTCGCCATCCTGCCTCCACGACCACCGTCGCGTCGCTCACCGCAGCGATGAGTCTGTTGCGCGACAGGAACCGCCACTTCGTCGGCGCAGTGCCGCACGGGACCTCGCTCACCACGGCGCCGGTCTCGACGATTCGGCGAAGAAGCTGCTGATGGCCCTGAGGATACGCTCGGTCGACCCCACCGGCGAGGAACGCGACCGTCTTTCCGCCGACTCCGAGTGCGGCACGGTGACCTGCGCCGTCGATGCCGTACGCTCCCCCGGACACCACGACCGCGCCACCTGCGGCCAGCTCGCCGGCGAAGTCACCCGCGAGCATCTCGCCGTATGCGCTCGCGGCGCGGGCTCCGACGATCGCGACTCTGGGGGCCGCGCTCAGCAGCCGCGGGTCACCGCGCACCCAGAGAACGGCCGGCGCATGCACCCCGAGGTCGTCGAGAGAAGTCGGCCAGTGAGCATCACCCGGAATCAGAAGTCGGGCTCCGACGTCCCTGGCGCCGCGCAGCGCATCGACCACGCTCCGCGCGTCGGCTCGGGTCTTCCACCGCGCCCGCCCGTCGGCGAGTGCCCGGCTGCTGACTTCTGGGCCCGCCGCGTTCCCGGCGCCCAATGCGAGCCGGAGCGCGTCCGAAGCACCGAGCTCTTCGATGAGCGCCCCGGCCACACCATCGCCCGGCTCGGTGAGGACCGACCAAGACACCCGGGCGAGCGCCTCCACCGCACCTCCGGAGGGCCTGAGCTGTTCGAGCGACTCTCGGACACCGGCGTCACCTGTGAGAGACTCGATCATGATGCGTACCCCCTCTTGAGAAACAGCGCCTGGCCCACTTCGTCGCGTCCCGGCCTGTCGAGTCCAGCGAGATCGGCCATCGTCCACGCCAGCCGCAGCACCCTGTCGTAGCCGCGCAATGTGAGCGTCCCCCGCTCGAGAGCCCGGTCCAGCGGCGCCCGTGCATCGGCTGGGATGCGCAGATCGAGCTGTCTCAGCCGAGCACCGGGCACTTCGCTGTTTCGAAGCCATGGGGTTCCCCGCCATCGCGCACAGGCTCGCTCTCGCGCCTCGATGACCAGCGCACGAGCGATCTCGCTCGTCATTCCGGTGCGGTCCCCCACCATCGCCTGCGAGGCGGAAACCCGAGAGACGTGCAGCTCGACATCTATGCGGTCTCGCAGCGGACCCGAGAGTCTCGTCGAGTATCTCCGGATCGCCAACGACGGGCACACGCACTCCGCGCCACGAACCCCGTAGTTGCCGCACGGACAGGGATTGAGCGCCACGATGAGCTGGAACCTCGCTGGAAACAGAGCCGTGATCCCCGCTCGACTCACTTCGATCACACCCGACTCGAGCGGTTGTCGCATCGCGTCGAGCGCCACTCTCGAGAACTCCGCCGCTTCGTCGAGGAAGAGCACACCCCT
>NZ_JXQX01000004.1:0-157933 GCF_000834175.1 Microbacterium sp. MEJ108Y
CTTCGGCAGCGTCAGCAAGGGCGCCGACGGAGCCCTCGCCGGTGTGACCAACAAGGCGGCCTCGTTCGAGGGTGGCCAGGTCATCAGCCAGAACTCCTACACGAACCCCCGCTCGTACTCGCTCGAGGCATGGTTCAAGACGAGCACGACCACCGGTGGCAAGATCATCGGCTTCGGCAACAGCTCGAACGGCAACTCCTCGGGCTACGACCGTCACGTCTACATGACACCGGACGGCAAGCTCATCTACGGAGTGTGGGTCGGTTTCGCCGACACGCTGCAGACCTCCGCGTCGTACAACGACGGCCAGTGGCACCAGGTGGTCGCCACGCAGGGCGCCACCGGAATGCGCCTCTACGTCGACGGCGTGGAGCAGGGGTCCAACGGCCAGACGAACGCTCAGGACTACACCGGGTACTGGCACGTGGGCGGCGACGTCACGTGGGGTCCGGGCGACTGGGAGTTCGACGGATCGATCGACGAGGTCGCGGTCTACCTGTCGCCGCTGTCCGGAACGACCGTCTCGCAGCACTACGCGCTGGGAACCACGGGAGCGCCCGCGAACATCGCACCGACGGCGAGCTTCACGAACACCATGACCAAGCTCGGCCTCGCGGTCGACGCGAGCGCCTCCGCGGATGCCGACGGCACGATCGCGAGCTACAGCTGGAACTGGGGCGACGGAACGCCTGCGGGCACCGGAGCCACGGCGACGCACACCTACGCGGTCGCGGGCTCCTACACGGTGACCCTCACGGTGACGGACGACAAGGGCGCGACGGGCACGTCGACGTCCGTCGTCGAAGCCGTCGCGAACCAGGCGCCGGTCTCCTCGTTCACCTCCGCCGCCACCGACCTGAAGGCCGATGTCGACGCGAGCGCCTCGCAGGACACCGACGGCACGATCGCCGGCTACTCGTGGAACTGGGGTGACGGCTCGGCGGCCGGATCGGGCAAGACCGCGACCCACACGTACGCGGCAGCGGGAACGTACACCATCACGCTCACCGTGACCGATGACGAGGGAGCGACGTCGCAGACGACGGCGTCGATCACGGTCACGGCGCCGGTGGGAGCGGTGACCTACGCCACCGACTCGTTCAACCGCACGGTCGCCAGCGGCCTCGGTACCGCGAACACCGGGGGAGCGTGGACCCTGTCGAACACGGCATCCAACTACCTCGTCAGCGGCGCCTACGCGGCGTTCCAGCAGCCGGCCGGAGGAGCGCAGCGGTACGCGTACCTCACGGGAGTCTCCTCGACCGACACCGCAGTCGACGTCGACGTGGTGCTGCCGCAGCTCCCGACCGGGGGCAGCGCGTACTACACGGTGGCCGCACGTCGTGTGGGCACGGAGGACTACCGGTCGCGGGTCATCGTCTCGCCGACCGGCGGGGTCCAGCTGCAGCTGCAGCAGACGGCTACCGTCCTGACGACCGCGTCGACCGGGCTGACCGTGAGCGCCGGTGACGCACTGCACGTGCGCACCGAGGCCACGGGCACCTCGCCGACGACGGTCAGGGCCAAGGTGTGGAAGGTCGGCACGGCTGAGCCCGCGAACTGGACCTCGTCGACGACGAGCTCCACCGCTGGTCTGCAGTCGGCCGGACACGTCGGTCTCGGTGTGTATCTCGGCGGCTCGGTCACCAACGTGCCGTTCCAGACCCGGTTCGACAACTTCTGGGCAGGATCCACGACGGGCGGCCCGACGCCTCCCGCCAACCAGGCGCCGGTCGCCGCATTCACCAGTTCGGTGAGCGGGCTCTCGGCCACGGTGAACGGATCGACCTCGACCGACGCCGACGGCACCATCGCCTCGTACGCCTGGGACTTCGGAGACGGAGCCACGGCCACGGGCGTCACGCCCGCTGCGCATGCATATGCTGCCGCAGGCACGTATCAGGTGAAGCTGACGGTCACGGACGACAAGGGCGCAACCGGAACGGTCACCAAGGCGGTCACGGTGACGGCGGGCCCGGCCAACCAGAACCCTGTCGCATCGTTCACGGCGACTCCGACCGATCTCACGGTCGCGGTCGACGGCACGGCATCGACGGATCCTGACGGCTCTGTCGCCTCGTATGCGTGGAACTTCGGTGACGGGTCGACCGCCACCGGGTCGACGGCTTCGCACCCGTATGCCGCAGCGGGCACATACACGGTGACGCTGACGGTGACCGACAACCTCGGCGCGGTGAACACCGTGACGAAGTCCGTGACGGTGGTCGCTCCGGCCGGTGCGGCCTTCGCCGCCGACGACTTCGGTCGGGCGAACGGCACGCTCGGGACGGCCCAGACCGGTGGTGTCTGGACGCAGACGAGCGGAGCGGCGAACGTCGCGATCGACAACGGGGCAGCGAAGTTCACGACGCAGGCGGCGGGGCAGACTCGCACGGCATCGTTGAACTCCGCCACCTCGACGAGCACGGATCTGACGTTCACCGTGACCGCGCCGGCGATGCCGGCCGGAGCGCGCGTCTACGTCGCGGCACTCGCTCGGGTCGTCGGGTCGGATGACTACCGGGCGCGGTGGCTGATCGGTGCCGACGGATCGGTGACGGCACAGCTCGCCCGCGGTGGCACGGCATTGGTCTCGCAGAACATGGCGGGCTTCACGTTCGCCGCCGGAACGGTATATAACGTGCGGGTGCAGGCATTCGGCACGGGTACGACGACGCTCCGGAGTAAGCTCTGGGCGGCGGGAACGACGGAGCCGGCTGCCTGGCAGCTGTCCACGACCGATTCCACCGCAGCACTGCAGACCGCCGGTCACGTCGGGATCTCGACCTACGCGGGATCCGGCTTCACCAGTGTTCCGTACACCCTGACATTCGACGACTTCCGAGCACGAGGAGTGACGCCCTGACTTTCGCAGATTCGTACCGGAGCCTCGCGGCCGCCCAGAAGGGGCGTGCACGCGGGGCTCCTGCGTACTCGGTCTTCATCAACCGTCCCGTCGGCCGGGTCATCGCAGCCGGCGCATTCACCGCAGGGCTCGTGCCGAATCAGGTCTCTCTGATCAGCGCGGCCTTCACCTTCACGGGGATCGTGCTCCTGGCGACGGTCCCGCCGTCGATCGTGCTCGGGATCATCGTCTGGCTGCTCCTCGCGGTCGGCTATGCCTGGGACAGCGCAGACGGTCAGGTCGCGAGGCTCCGTGGAGGAGGCTCGCTCGCGGGGGAGTGGCTCGACCACGTGCTGGACTCCACCAAGCTCGTCGCTCTTCCGCTCGCAGTCGCCATCGGCTGGTACCGGTTCTTCCCGCTGCCGTCGGACCTCTGGCTTCTGGTGCCGCTCGGCTTCGCAGTCATCTCGACGGTGACGTTCTTCGGGATGATCCTGAACGACCTGCTGCGCGGCAAGAAGGGCGTCGCGCAGGCGGCTCAGGCCGGTGGGTTCTCACTCGGGCGCTCTCTGCTCGGGCTTCCGACGGACTACGGCATCCTCTGTTTCGCGTTCGTGCTGTGGGGCTGGCCGCAGGCTTTCATGCTGATATACAGCCTCCTCGCCCTCGCCGCGCTGCTGTACTTGGCCGCCGCTCTGGCCATATGGTTCCGGAAGATGTCAGCGCTCGGCTGAGCCCGCACTCGCTCCGAACGCTGACAGTCTGTAGACCAGTATCAGCGAATCCTCAGCCACTGCGCAGGGAATTCAGGCTATTGTCTACGACAATCCGCCACCGAAGTCGGATGTCGTAGCTGCCACACCCGACCCTGCAGTGACGAGAAGCACATCGGAGACCCTCCCCCCATGCGTAAAAACTCCCTCCCCCTGATCGCAGCTTTATCCGCACTACTCCTTCCCTTCGCCTCCGTGGCCCCCGCCGCGGCCGCAGAGAGCTCAGGCGTGGTCCTCATCCAAGACTCGATGACGCGCACCGTCGCCAAGGGCCTGGGGACCGCGCCCGACGGCCGAACGTACGACGCCTCACCGCTGACCTCGATCTCGGTCGCGAACGGCAAGGCGAAGCTGTCCGCCGCCGCGCCGGGTGCCACCGTGACCGCGCGACCGGTCGGTCTCTCCGTCCGCGACTCCACTCAGTCGACGGTCTTCACGCTTCCGCAGCTGCCGAAGTCCGGTTCGGGTGTGTACGTGAGCCTGCAGTCGCGACTCACGGCCGACGGCTTCTATCAGACGCAGGTCCGCGTGGATCCGAAGGGCGTGGTGCTTCTCGAGACGCTCCGCGTGAACGCGGGGGTGCAGACGAGCCTCGGCCACGCGTGGGTTCCCGAGCTCCGTGTGAAGGCCGGCGTCCCGTTCGTCCTCGAGACCCGCCTCGCTGGGACGACCGCAGTCACGGTCGATGCACGGGTGACCGCGGCAGGAACGAAGCCGACCACGTGGAAGCTCTCTGTCACGGATCGCTCGGCGAAGCGCCTCGCGGCCCAGGGGCGCGTGGGGGTGCGGCTCTATGTCTCGCGGAGCACACCCGCGCTGGCAGCCCTCTTCGATGACCTCACTGTCACCGCGAAGGCGACGACGACGCCTGCTCCGCCGACGACTCCGACGACTCCGACGACTCCCACGACTCCCACGACTCCCACAACTCCCACGACTCCGACGACACCGACCACCCCGACGGCTCCCGCCGGTGCGGCCGGAGCGGCCCCGGTCTGGAACGTCGCCGGCGCGAGGACGGGCGCGGGGTCGGCGCTCGTCGGAACCACGAAGTATCCGGTTTCCGCTGGAGCGCTCTTCGTCAGCCCGAGCGGCACAGCGTCCGGCTCGGGTACCTCCGCGGCCCCCTTCGCCACGGTCCAGGCCGCAGTCGACCGGGCGCCTTCAGGTTCGACGCTCGTGCTTCGCGCGGGCTCGTATCACGAGACGGTCGTGATCCCCGCGGGCAAGAAGATCACGATCCAGTCCTATCCGGGTGAGGCGGTCTGGTTCGACGGCGCCTCGACCCTGAAGAACTGGCAGGCTTCCAGCGGTCGCTGGTTCAGCGCGGACTGGAAGTACGACTTCGATTCGACGCCGTCCTTCACCAAGGGCGAGGCCGACGGAACAGAACCCGGCTGGCGGTGGCTGAACGCGGCGTATCCCATGGCCGCGCACCCCGAGCAGGTCTGGATCGACGGCGCCGCTCAGGCCGAGGTCTCTTCGCTGGCGGCACTGAAGCCGGGCACCTTCTTCACCGACGTGGCGAACGACCGGCTCTATCTCGGCAGCGACCCTGCAGGCCGCACGGTGCGCGCGTCGACTCTGACCAAGGCGCTTTCGCTGCGCGGGGAGGGCGCGGTCGTCCGAGGCATCGGTGTCCGCAACTACGCGACGTCCGTCTGGATGATGGGCGCCGTCACCGTCGAAGCGCCGAAGGCGACGATCGAGAACGTCGTGATCTACGACACGGCGTCGACCGGACTCTTCGTCGGCGCCTCGAACGCGACGGTGCGCGATGTGACGCTGGCTCGCAACGGCCTGATGGGGCTCGGCGCCAACTACGCTGACGCGCTGACGATCGATGACCTCCTCGCCGTCGAGAACAACGCCGAGCACTTCAACACATCGCCCGTGTCCGGCGGCGTGAAGATCGCGAAGTCGCGGGGAGTCACCGTGAGCGATTCCGCCCTGCTGCGCAACGACGGCCCAGGGGTGTGGCTCGATCAATCGGTCTACGACGTTCGCATCACAGGATCCGACCTCGTCGAGAACAGGGGTGCCGGCGCTTTCCTCGAGTTGTCCCAGAAGATCGACTTCGTCAACAACCTCGTCCTTCGGAACGCGGGCAACGGCGTCAAGATCAACAACACCGGCGGCGTGAACCTGTGGAACAACACGATCATCGGCGGTGACCGGGCTGTGAACATCGTGCAGGACAGCCGCAGCTCCACGGATTCGTCCGTCCCGGGACACAACGCTCGGCGCCCGTTCCCGGATTCGACGATGCCGTGGCTGATCCGCGACATCTCGATGGGGAACAACGTCATCGGTGAGAGCGCCGGAAACTGCACGGTGTGCGTCGAGGACTACACGCACCGGTACACCCCGGCCGACCTCAACATCCGCTCGGACGGAAATGTGGTGCAGCGGAACAGCGCTGCGGCGCCCACGTGGTTCGTCATCTGGTCGCGTGGCACGGCCAATGTGAACCCGTATGTGTTCACGACGTGGGCGGATTACCGGACGACGACAGGGCAGGACGCGAACTCCACCGCGGTCGAGGGCAGGAAGGCGACGGATGCCTCTGGAAGGCTGCTCGCGGGTGTGACGGCCCCCGCCAGAGGTCTTCCGGCGATCGTGGCGACGATCCTCGGATCGACGACACCCACGATCGGGGCCCGGTTCCCCTGATCGCGATCCGGTTCCCCTGATCGGGGCCCGGTGCCCCCTCATCGCGACTCCCGACCTTCGGTGAGGGCGTGTCATCAACCCAGAAGGGCCGAGGCGGTGATCGCCTCGGCCCTTCGTGTCACGGATGACTGACTACTGTGCGGGTCCTGCCCAGAAGTCGTCGTACGTGTAGACGACAGGCACGGCCGTCGCGCTGGACGACAGGTAGCTGTTCACGCCCACGTAGCCGGGGGCCTGCAGCGAGGCCGTGGCATCGGTCGTCGAAAGGGTCCACGCTGTCGGTTCTGTGGTGGCGGTGCGCCAGACCTTCGCCTTGAGGGTCGTCGGGTTGGTGCCCGTCACCTGGAACTTGACGCTCAGCTGGTCGGCGCTCGTGATCGTCAGACCGGGGACGGTCGTCGACGAGAGGACCGTCTCGACCCCGGCGATCGTCTTCGTCAGCCAGAGGGACACGACGCCGTTCGACGCCACGCGGAACTTCGCCCGGTAGTCGTTGGCAGTGTCGATCTGTCGTCCGAGAGCGGAGAAGTAGAACCCGCCACCAGTGGACGGCTGGTTGAAGGCCACCGTGAACCGTTCCTCGGTGTTCGTCGACGGCGTCGAGCCGGCGAGCGAGGCCGAGTAGTTGTTCCCCGCCGACAGGGTGACGGTTCCGCCGGTGCCGTTGACGGCGAACTTGCTCAGTGCCGTCGCGCTGGTCGGGAACATGGTCCACGCGCCGCCGGTGGTGGTCGCGGTGCCCCATCCGTTGGTGCCCGTCCGGGTGAAGGCATCCTGCGCCCACACCTGCGGTGCCGCGACGGTGACCGACTTCGTCGTGGTGGCTGTCGCCCCCCGATCGTCTGTCACCGTCAGGGTCACGGTGTAGGTGCCCCCGGCTGCGTAGGTGTGGGACGACGTCGCACCCGAAGCGGTGCCGCCGTCGCCGAAGTCCCAGGCGTAGGACTCGACGGTTCCGTCCGCATCCGCTGAGCCCGAGCCGTCGACAGCCACAGCGAGGTTCGCCACCGAGGTGGTGAAGGCCGCAGAGGGTGCCTGGTTCGGCGCCACGGTGACGTCATGCGTCACGGTCGCCGTGCCACCTCGGTTGTCCGTCACCGTGAGCTTCACGGTGTAGGTGCCGGCGCTCGCATAGGTGTGGGACGCCGTCGCTCCGGATCCGGTGCCGCCGTCACCGAAGTCCCAGGCGTAGATGTCGATGGTCCCGTCAGGGTCCGTCGATGTCGTGGCATCCACGGTCACTGCGAGCAGGTTCGCCGCGGTCGTGAACGCCGCCGTCGGATCCTGGTTCGGCGCCAGCGTCGTCGTGACGGCCCGCGTCTTGGTGGCAGTGGCGCCGTTGTCGTCCTTCACCGTGAGAGTCACGGTGAAGTCGCCCGCCGTCGCGTAGGTGTGGGTCGTGGTGGCGCCGGTGCCGGTCGTGCCGTCACCGAAGTCCCACTCGTACGACGCGATCGTGCCGTCGGGGTCGGACGATGCCGATCCGTCGAGCGCGACGTCGAGGTGATCCGTGGTGGCGCTGATCGCCGCGGTGGGAGCCTGGTTAGGGGCGACCGTGACCGACCGGGTGAGGGTGTTGACGAGCGAGGTGCTGTCCGTCACCTTCAGCGTGATCGTGTAGGTGCCCCCGGCGGTGTAGACGTGCGACGCCGTCGCCCCCGTCGCGACCGTGCCGTCACCGAAGTCCCACGCGTAGGCGAGCGGCCCTCCGTCGGCATCGGTCGACGTGCTCGCGTCGACGTCGATCTTCAGCTTGTCGGCCACCGAGGTGAATGCCGCCACCGGTGCACGCCCGGGAACGGTGCGGCCGCTCGCTGCGAAGTGATCGCGAACCCGCTGCTCCGAGAGCACCGAGGGGTACACGGCGACCTCGTCGAGTGTTCCGGCGATGTAGTTGCTGGACGTGCTGCCCCACGTCCTGTCCGCGCCGATGCGCCAGTATCCGCGGTAGTTCTCCGAACCCGCCATCGAGTTGCTGCCGACGAGCTGCGTATCGAGCCACAGCCGCATCCCGTCGGCGCCCTGAGTGGCGACCACGTGGTGCCATTGGCCGTCGTTGTAGGCGGTGGGGGTGACCAGGGTCGTCTGCGGCTGACCGCTTCCGAACTGCACCCTTCCGTCGCTCTGCATGATGACGTGTCTGTCGTACTGGGTGCTGAGCCCGCTGGTGGCGTTGCCGAATCCGATCAGCGTGCCGCCCTTGTTGCTCGTCGTCTTGAACCACAGCTCTGCGCTGTAGGTGGTCGGCGCCGTCCAGGGCTCCTGCGCGACCACGAGCGCGGTCGTGCCGTTGAAGGTGGTCGCGGTTCCGGTCCCGATCGCGGACGTCTGCCCGCGGGTCACGGTTCCAGCGAGGTTGCCCGTCGTCCCGCCGGAGGCGGAGTCGACGATGGTGCCTGCCGCCGTCTCGTTGAGACGCCAGTAGAGATCCGGCTTGTCCGTCGACACCGCGGCGCCGTAGACGTCGGTCGGAGCTGCGGTCCACGCGGCCGAACGCCCGCTCGCGAGGTAGTGCGACTGGATGTCGGCCGGAGTCAGGGCGGACGGGTACACCGCCACATCGTCGATCGTGCCCGCGAGACCGGCGTTGGTCGGCTTGTTGGTGAAGCCGTTCGTCTGGTCTGCGCCGATGCGCCAGTAGCCGTCGTAGATCCTCGGCGAGGTGCGTGCCTGATCGCGATCCACGCGCTTGCCGTCGACGAAGAGCTGCATGCCCTCGGCGCCCACGGTGCCCACGATGTGGTGCCAGTTGCCGTCGTTCACCGCGGTGCGGCTGAAGATCGTGCGGTAGGAGCCGTCGTTGATCGCGAAGTTCGCGCGTCCCGAGTTGTCGAGGTAGAGCACTCGGTCGGTGATCCCCGACGTCGACGTGCCCGTGGCGGAGTCGCCGAAGCCGACGATCCGCCCGCCCCTCGTGTTGGTGGTCTTCACCCACGCCTCGACCGTCGCGGCCGGCGTCGCGGTGCTGACATCCTGCGTCGTCATCTTGGGCGTGCTTCCCCCGGCAGAGGTGATCGCCGCGTTGGAGTCGTTGAGCAGTGCGCCCGACGAGCCGAGCGTGAGGCTCGTGGCCGTACCGGGTGCGTTCCCCACGTCGTCGTACAGTCGCGTTCCGGTCGTCTCGTCGAGGCGCCAGAGGTGGCTGGCACCGCTTGCCCTCACCGCTGCGCGGTACGTGGCGGTCGGCGTGCTCGACACGGTCACATAGGGCGACCAGGCGCTCCACTGCACGTTGCCGTCGGCATCCTTGGCCCTGACCTGGTAGCGCACCTGCGCTCCCGGCGTCTGGCCGCTGTCGGTGATGCTCAGGCTCGGCAGGTTCCAGAACCGGCCGTCGGTGCGGGTGAAGGTCGCGATCTTGACGGAGGGGCTGCGGAACACGTCGTACGTGATCGTGGCGTTGTCGCGATCCCAGACGCTGGTGAACGGGACCCTCACCACTCCGGACTCGTTCGAGTACGGCGCGGGGGTGAGGCCGGCGTTGTAGACCGGGGCGACGGCGTGCGGCGAGACGTTCGTCTTGCCGAACCGGACGAGGCCCTGCTGCGCCACGTTGTTCACCTTCGGGAACTCGCCGCCCAGAACGACGTAGTTCGCGTTTCCGGTGACCGACCATGCGGCTTGACGCGCGCTCGTGTAGGTGCCGAACTCGAGATCGGGGTACCAGTTGAGCTGCTCCGTGTAGGGAAGACCGGTGAAGTCCCACCCGTAGGCGTCCTTCTTGGTGATCACGCCACCCGTGGGCGTGGTGCTCTCGGCGATCGCCTTCACCCAGCGCGAGCGCGGGTTGGTGTCGCCGAAGGCGCCGACAACGCTGCAGTCGTGCTTGTGCGAGACGGAGTAGAGCACGCCGCCCTGCGGGAAGCTCGCATACGTGTCACCGAGGCAGTCGTTGAGCCAGTTGATCTGGCCGGTGTAGGGGTCAGCCGCGAAGGTCCCCTCGAAAGATGCTCCTGCACCGAACGCGTACCCGGTTCCGTAGACCTGCGTGCCGTCGGTGCTGAGGCTCGAGATCGCGCCGTTGAGCCCGGCGGTCTTGATCTTGTCGGTGGCGGCCCAGGGGAGTGCGGCCCCGGTCGCGGTGTCGACAGAGGCCATGCCGTATGCGGTCGCGCCGTTGAGAGTGGTGAACGAGCCGCCGATGATGACGCGGGAGGAGTCGGGCGACATCAGCATGTCCCACACGAATCCGTCTCCGGCCGCAGACGGAGCCCACGACGTGATCGTCTTGGAGGTGGTGTTCCAGGCCGCCAGCTCGCTGCGCGGCTGACCGCCGCTGGAGCGGAAGTTGCCGCCCACGTAGACGGTGTCGCCCGCGAAGGCGAAACCTCTCACCTGTCCGTCCGTGCGGGGCGCCCAGTCGAGCATCGCGCCGGTGGCGACGTCGAAGGCCGCGACGTGCGCGCGGGCCTGCCCGTCGACGGCCGTGAAGTCGCCGCCGAAGTAGACGGTCTTGCCGTCGGGGGTGACTCGTACGACGAGTCCCTGAGCGTCGAAGGAGTGGCTGAAGTTCGGAACGGGGTTTCCCGTGGTGATGTCGAACGCGAACACGTTGTTCGCGTCGATCTCGCCTGGCCCGCCGACGGCGACCCCCGGCGGGCGTGCCTTCGTGAAGCTGCCCGTGACGTACACCGTGTTCCCGGCCACGACCTGACTCCACACGACACCGTTGATCTGCCAGGTGGGCAGGACGTCAGCGGTGACGGTGTTGGGCTGTCCTGGTGTGTCGGCGGACGCTGACTCGGTGGGCAGAGCGATGAATGCGATCGCGGCGAGGGCTGTCGCGGCGGTGGCGATCGTGGCGATCACGCGACGGAGACGGTCTGCTCCGCGAGCGGTGCGTGTCATGGAGGTTCCTCGTGTCGGGAAGCGGTCGGAATCGGTGGTCGCGGACGGGCTCAGCGTGGACATGTCAGCCGAGCCCTCCGCGGAAGACGGCGGATGTATGGTCGCCGTCGAAGTCGACGACCACGGTGACCTCGTCGCGCGCATCCACGGTCAGCGCGAAGGCGTAGGTCGCGGTGGCGCTCTTGCCTGCGGCCACCGTGCCGGCGAAGTCGGTGACCTCCGCTTCGGCGGCGTAGACGCGCACCGCGGTCGCGCCGCTCGCATCGAGCACCGTGAGCACCGACGTGCCGAGGTCGATCGAGTCGGAGGAGCCGTTGTCGATCGTGATCGTCAGTCGGGCGTATTCGCGGCCCGGAAAGCTCCCCGGTCCCTGCGACGTCTCCTTGCCGAACGACACGTCGTCGATGCGGACGCTGACGCCGTCGTCGTAGGACACGGCATCCGAGGTGTCCGCCGGATCCGCCTTCACGGTCGGTGCATCCGAGTGCCCCGCACGCTCGATCTTCGCGACAGGCTCGTCGGGGGTGGTCGCTCCCGAGTTCGCCGACGGCGCGGAGCTCGCGGACGGTTCAGGAGCGGGAGTCGCCGACGATGTGACCGTCGGATCCGCTCCGCTCGACGGCTCCCCGGTGCCGCTGCAGGCGACCAGGCTCACGCAGAGCGCGAGGGCCGCGATGGACATGCTTGTACGCGCAATCACCATGATTGTCGATTCCCCAGATTCCCCAATCAGGGTTGCCGATGTCGACCCGTTCAGAACGAGTCGATCGGCTTGCGTCATCCCCAAATGACGCTATCCCCAGTGAGCGCGATCCTATCATGTCCACCGGATGGGGGACAAGAGTCCTGTGGATAGATCTCGCTAGACCTTCAGCGAGGAAGTACGGCGAGGATCCCGTCGGTGTACCGATCGACCGAGAACGCGTCCGCGACCGCCGAGGAATCCGATACCGCGAGAGCCGCCTGCGAGGGCCAATCGTCGATCTTGGCAGCGATCGCCGCCGCGAGCGCAGCAGCGTCGCCGGGGGCCACGAGCGTCGCGCTCTGCGACGAACTCACTGCTTCCGGCAGACCACCGACCTTACTCACCACCGCAGGACGCGCGGCGAGAGCGGCCTCGACGGCGGTGTTGCCGAACGTCTCGTCGACCAGGGAGGTGATCACGGCGATGTCGCTGCGTGCGAGGTCGTCCCACACCGACGACTTGAATCCCAGGAAGGACACCCGATCCTCGAGTCCGCAGCGGGCGACCTGGGCGCGAAGCTCATCGAGGTATGCCTCGTTGCCGGGGAAGACGGCGCCGACCACGTCGAGACGAACGTCGCGATCCTCGCGAACGAGCGCGTCGAGCGCATCGACCGCCACATGCACGCCCTTGCGATGCGACAGTCGACCGACGTAGAGGAGGCGCGTCGGGGCGGTGAGCGCGATTCGCGGTGGAACGACCTCACCTGGACCGGGGACCGCGTTGTGCACCACGATCGTCCTGTCGCGGACCCGAGGAGCGGAGGACGCCAGGACGCGACGCGTGAAGTCGCTGTTCGCGATGACGCGATCGCTGAACACGAGCGGCAGGTACAGGGCGCGGCGCACGATCCCGGCGACGGAGCCCTCGCCCTCGTGCACGTGACAGACCGTGCGGCGTCGGCTGATGCGGCCGAGGAGGATCCACAGCGGGGGAGTGATGGTGTTCACGATCACCGCGCCGGGGTCGACGCGTCGGATGAGTCTGAGGCCGGGGCCGACGCCCTTGATCGTCGTCACGACCAGCTCCACGAGTCCCCGTGCGTTCAGCAGGCCCTTGCGGACGATCGGCGTCGCGCACTCGACGACCTCGGCTCCGGCGTCCTCGAGCAGTGGCACGAGGGGCCCTGCCATCGGCACGGTCACCACGACCCTCCGCCCCGCGCCGACGAGCGCGCGGACGGTCTCGAGAACCATCCGATCCGAGCCGTACAGGTCGGAGCCGGGGTTGGCGATCAGGACGACGTTCGGGTCACCCTTCGGCATGTCAGCGCTGAGGCCAGTACTCGTCGACCAGGCTCACCGTCGATGCGATGTTCGCACGGCTGGATGCGCCGAAGACGATCGACTCGAGGTTCGGCAGCGAGGTCACCCACTCGATGGCTTCGCGAGGCGGGATCGCGCCACTCGCATACACCGACATCGCGACGGCACGGAACTGGCGCTTCTCCATGGCGTCACGGTACGCCTCGACGCCGCCGGACATGCGGAACCCCAGCTTGTTGATGTTGGAGCACACGATCGGGTTCTCGACGCCGGCCTTGTCGAGGTCATCGAGCAATCGAGGGAGGTTCATGGTGATGAAACCGGGCTCCGCGTTGTAGCGCTTGCGCACGTGGTCGGCGAAGATCCGGAAGGCGTCGGTGAATCCCAGACCCGACAGCAGATCGACGACGACGTTCTGCAGCCAGATGACGGGGGTGTCGAGCCCCTCGAACATCTTCATCTCGGCGTCGATGAGCAGGGTCGTCACGCCTTCGATGTCCTTGCGAGCGAGCGACGATGTGCCGCGCGCGATGCTGTCGAGCAGCCCTTCCTCGGGGAGGAATTTGCGGATCGCGCCGAGGAACCCGTCTTCCGTCACAGCGTTCGCGTACTTGTGCGCATACGGCATGCACGGGAAGAACGTCATGTCCGCATAACGGTCCGGATGTGCGCGGACGTGGTCGGTCACCTCCGAGATGCGATCATGCGTGGTGCACATGAACGTGTGAACGCCCTCGTCGTACGCGGCATCGAGCACCCCCATGATCGCACCGGTGTCCTGGAACCGCATCTGCTGAGCGCGGGCCTTCTCTTCGGACATGTGATTGACGCCGAAGAACTGGTTGTCACCGAACAGAAGCCGGTCCATGGTTCGCGTGGGTGTCGTCATGGTCATTTCCCTCCGCGCAGTGCGGTCAGTGCTGCCGCGATGCGCCCCTTCGGTGCCGTGTTCACTGCAAGATCCGACGCGGCGTCGGCGGTGAGCCGTGAACCGTCGCGCAGAGCATCTTCGCTGATCATCGAGATCACCCTGTCGGTGACCGCCGCTGAGGCGAAGTCGTTGAGCCCGGCGGACGCGCCCGCCTGAGCGCGCTGCACGAACGAGTCGAGCTGAGCGCTGTACTCCTCGCCCCGAAGATAGAACCAGGGCGCTTCCGTCAGGTCGGTCGTGTACCGCACGTTCCAGCCGACGCGATATCCGTCGGGGATGGTCGCGGTGTCGCGCAGGTAGACGTGAATCTCCTGCCGGTCGGCGTAGATCCGCCCGTTCGTTCCCCAGAGGGTGATCTTGGTCGTCATCTTGCGCTGCGACTCGTCGGACCAGTTCGAGATGATCTGCGCCGTGCCGTTCGGGTAGTGCAGCGTGCTCGCGACCGCATCGTCGATCTGCGCCGAGAAGATGCTCGTCAACTGGCTTCCGCTCACCGAGTCCGGCGTGCCGAGATACCAGGTGAGGAGGTTCAGCGGATGGGCCGCGTAATCGTAGAGGCAGCCGCCCCCGGTCGCGCGCTCGCTGCGCCAGGTGCGCCCGGCGGGCTTCAGCACGACGGGGCCGTACGCCTCGGCGAGGGCCGTGTTGACGGTGCCGATGGCGTCGAGGTCGAGCAGGCGCTTGACCTCGCTGAAAGCACCGACGAAGCGGTTGTGATAACCGACCTGCGTGACGAGTCCCTTCTGCTCGGCGAGCGCGGTGAGCTCGATGCTGTCGGCCGGATCGATCACGAGCGGCTTCTCGCAGAAGACGTGGATGCCGCGCTCGAGTGCGTTCCGGATCATCCCGGCGTGCAGATGCGTCGGCGTCGCGATGATGATGGCCTGCGGGCGGGCCTCGTCGAGCATCTTGTCGAGGTCCTTGTAGGGCTTGACCCCGGTGTACTTGGCCAGGATGTCGAGCAGATATCCGGTGGCGTCGCACACCCCCACCAGATTCACGTCGGGATGGGCCTTGATCATCGAAAGATGAGACAGCCCCATCTTCCCGAGTCCGACCACTGCGACATCGATCATGCGTTTACCCCTGTCTGCTGCTGTACGTGCCCGCGACGCGCGAGCGCGGTGCGAAGAGCGTGTTCATACTCGGAGCCGATCTTGGTCCACGTGAACTCAGCGTGGAAACGGTCACGGCTGGCGGCGCCCATGCGCCGCCTTCTGCTGTCATCGGAGAGCACATCGTCGAGCAGGCCGGCGAGATCGTCGGTTCCGGTGAAGTAGGCGTTGTCGGGTCCGGCGACCCAGGTGTTGTAGGGATTGTCATGGGCGATCACGGCGTTGCCCGCGGCCATCGCCTCGACCAGTGACGGGTTGGTGCCGCCCACCGTGTGCCCGTGCAGGTAGAGAGCGGAGTGGAAGCGGAGCGACTGCAGACGCTCGGGTTCGAAGATCGCCCCCGGGAACAGGACCTCATCGGAGGCTGCGGCGCGCACGGCGAGATGGTATGGATCATCATCTCCGTAGGGACCCACGACCACGAGCGGCATGCCGCGTTTCGCGGACGACCACGCCTTCACGATCTCGAGCACCGAGTTCTCGGGGATCGGGCGGCAGACGATCGTCGCGTACTGATCGGGGACGAGGCCGAGCGCCTCGACGGGGCCCGTCGGTGCCTCGGTGACCTCGTGCGCGCCATAGGTGATCGTCTGCACCCGCTTCTTCCCGAAGTGCCGACGGAGGTACGTCGCGATCACCGGGTGGTCTGCGATCAGCACGTCTCCGACGAGGCCGGCCAGGCGTTCGTTGGCGAGCAGGATCCCCTGTTTCACGACACCCCACCGCTTGCGGGTCCACTCCATGCCGTCCATGTTGATGACATTGGGGATCCGGCGAAGCCGGGGGATCACGTCGAACACCCCGGTGTTGTAGCCGAAAGTGAGCCAGACGTCGCCATCCGAGTGCGCTCGCATCGCGTGACGGATGGAGGTCAGGTCGAACGCGGAGGTCCCCTTCCAGCCCTCGCGGGGCTCGTGGATCAGGACGCGCTGCAGGCCGTTCCATTCATCCACCGTCGTCGGCCCCTCCCCGGGGATCTGACAGTAGACGATGACGTTCCACCCCTGCTCGCGCAGGTACAGACCGACGTTCTCGGCGGCCGTCTCGAAGCCGCCGTAGGCGGCGGGAACGCCATGGGTGCCAAGTATCCGGACGGTTGATGGCACGGTGATTTTCCCCTCATGTCGGGTGCTTCCGCACCCACTTCACTGCGTCACGGTTCTGCATCCGCCTCCCCGGCGGACCGAACCACAGTGTTCTGTGACTAGTATGCCCCGCTGGGCCGCACCATGACCTTGGCAGTGCGCCACATGATCTGCAGGTCGTTCATGACCGACCAGTTCTCGACGTAGCGCAGGTCGAGACGAACGCTCTCGTCCCACGAGAGGTCGCTGCGGCCGGAGACCTGCCACAGACCCGTGATGCCCGGCTTGATGTAGAGACGACGGAACACGGTGCCGTCGTAGGCGGTGACCTCGGAAGGAAGCGGCGGGCGCGGACCCACGACGCTCATGTCGCCGATGAGGACGTTCCAGAACTGCGGCAGCTCGTCGAGCGACAACTTGCGCAGGATTCGGCCGACTCGGGTGACACGCGGGTCGTCCTTCATCTTGAACAGCAGGCCGGCGCCCTCGTTCTGCTCTTTGAGCGTCGCGAGCTGCTGCTCGGCATCGGTCTTCATCGAGCGGAACTTCATGATCTGGAAGGTGCGGCCATCTCGGCCGACGCGCTCCTGAGAGAAGAACAGGGGCCCCGGCGAGTCGAGCTTCACGAGCAGGGCGAGGATCGGCGTGATCAGTGCGATCGGGATGAGCGCGACGGATGCGACGGCGATGTCGAGTGCACGCTTGAGCACGTGCTGACCGCCCTCGTACGAGGGGATCTGCACCTGGATGAGCGGAAGCCCCTCGACCGGTGCGAAGGAGATGCGCGGACCGGCGACGTCGGTGAGGCGGCTGGAGAGCACGAGTTCTGCTGCGGTGCCCTCGAGCTGCCAGCTGAGGTGCTTCACGAAATCGGGCTCGCCGTCGGGACGGCTCGCGACGATGATCGTGTCCGCGCCCAGCTCGGCGGCCACGGTCGAGACCGAGTTGACGTTGCCGAGCACCGGGAACTGCGCGCCGCGGGCTTCGACGTCGCGTGCGTTGCCGTCGAGCAGCGTCGCGCCGACGACCTGATACCCGGAGGCGCCGATCGGGTGCAGGGTGCGGATGACGTACTCGACGTCGTCGCGGTTGCCGACGACGAGCGTGCGCGAGGCGAAACGCCCTCGCGCACGCTGCGCCGTCAGCCAGTGCCGCCACGCCCAGCGGGTGACGAGCAGCGTGAGAACACCGAGCGGCAGGCCGACGAGCAGCACGAGCTGCGTCGTCTGCCAACCGAGCACGACGCTGAGCATGGCGATGATCCCGAACGCCAGCCCGCTGGCGTGTGCCACACCGCGGTACTCGGTGGCGCTGGCGCGGAACAGCGCTGCGTCACGGGTGTGCAGCGCGCCGAGCATCAGATACCAGAGCGTGCCCAGCAGAGTGCCGGTTCGCAGGGCCTCTTCCCCTGCGACACCGGTCATCACCTGGACCGCTGCTGTGATTCCGACTGCGAACAGGATGACCCCGGCATCCGTGATCCGCAGTCGCATCCGATAACGCCGCTCCCACTGACGGCGTCGCTCCAGCGTTGCGGACACGCGAGGTGTGACCACCGTGCGCGTGACCGACTTGGCGGCTCGAGGAGCAGCGACCGGCGTGAAGACCGTACCCGTGCGGGTGATGCTCAGAGCATCCTCGACGGAAGTCATGCCGAGGCCCCTTGAGCCGTGAATGTACGCAAAATTCCCCAGTGCGCCATAGTTTTCCCCAGATATTCCCCAGACCACGGACCCCACGTCCATGGCATCGTCTGCGTCCCGACCCCTCGGGTCCTGCTGCATCCGTGATCCCAAATCACGAGTTGCGGTCACCGTCCCACACGGTGGTGCTGGCAGCAGGCACTGCAGACTTCGTTCACTCTAGCGGAACCGGACGTTCAGCGGAAGGTAATTCACGCGAGTGGATCAACCTTTATTCCAGTACATGCGCTCCGGGGTCGGCGGCGCCGATATTCTGACCGCGTGACGACCACCTCAGCGACCCGATTCCATCTCAGCCGCATGCTGCCCAGGGATCCGGCGCAACCCCATCGCACCGCAAGCACGCTCGAGCTGTTCTTCGATCTCGTCTTCGTCGTCGCGGTGAGCATCGCCTCGGCCCAGCTGCACCATGCGCTGAGCCACGGCGACTTCGTCCACGGCATCACCTCCTATGCGCTGGTGTTCTTCGCGGTGTGGTGGGCGTGGATGAACTTCACGTGGTTCGCCACATCATTCGACACCGACGACTGGCTCTACCGCGTCACGACGATCGTGCAGATGGGCGGAGTCCTCGTGCTGGCGGCCGGGATCCCTGCGGCGTTCGAGCGCGGTGACTTCACGCTGCCGGTGATCGGCTACATCGTGATGCGTCTCGCGATGATCGGGCAATGGCTGCGCGCGTCACGTGGTGCGGGAGAGCTGAAGGCCGCGACCCGTCGGTACGCGTTCGGCATCGCCGGTGTGCAGGCGCTGTGGGTGCTGTTCCTGTTCATCCCGTCGGGGCCCTTCCAGATCGTGGCCTTCGTCGTCTTCGCGCTCGTCGAGATCAGCGTGCCGGTGTTCGCCGAGCACCGCAGGCAGACGCCCTGGCATCCGCATCACATCACGGAGCGCTACGGTCTCTTCACGCTCATCGTGCTCGGCGAGAGCCTCCTCGCCTCCGCCAACGCGATCATCGATGCGAGGAACGAGCTCGACTCCTTCGTACCGCTCATCTCGATCTCCGTGCTGACCCTGGTGGTGACCGCCTCGCTGTGGTGGATCTACTTCTGGCCGCCGCACCACAAGGCGATCACGACGTTCGGGCGGTCGCTCCGTTACGGGTACTCGCATTATTTCGTCTTCGCCGCAGCCGCCGCGTTCTCGGCCGGAATCGAGGTCGAGCTCGACGTCCTGACCGGCGAGAGTCATCTCCCTCACGCCGTCGGTTCTCTCACGGTGGCCATCCCCATCGCGCTGTTCCTGCTCGGCATCTGGTGGATCGCGATCCGCGAGCACGCCGACGGTGTCGTGAACACGGTCATCCCGCTCGGTGCGGCGGTGGTGCTGCTCGACCCGATCCTGCCGATCCCGGTGGCGATCACGGCGGCCGTCCTCGTCGTGATCGTCGTCGTGCTCGTCCTGCACCCGCCCGTCCGCCGGGAGTCATAGTCTTCGCATAGACGAGACATAGCTCGCTGATCGGGCCCTCCGTGACCATGGGTACATCGACACCCATCCACACCGAGAGGAGCACGATCATGAGCCGCATCCCCGAACCCGTCCAGACCCCTGAGGGCCCGACCTACGAGGGGCGACTGCTCGACCGCGCCGACGAGGAGGTCGTCGATCAGGGCGCCGCCTTCGACATCCGCACGCTGGTGACCCGCCGCGGCGTGCTCGGACTCGCCGGGCTCGGGGTGGGTGCGCTGGTCCTCGCCGCATGCGCTCCGTCGCAGAGCAGCACGTCGAGCACGAGCGACTCGACGGCGACGACCGACACGGATGGCTCGTCCGGATCGACGGCCACGACAGCGACGGGCGAGATCCCGGATGAGACCGCAGGGCCATACCCCGGCAACGGCTCGAACGGGCCGGATGTCCTCGAGGAGTCCGGCATCGTGCGTCAGGACATCACGACCTCGATCGACGGGTCGGCGACCGCAGACGGCATCCCCCTGACCTTCGAGCTGCAGGTCGTGGATCTCGCGAACGGCAGCGTCCCGTTCGAGGGAGTCGCGGTCTACGCGTGGCACTGCACGGCCGAGGGTGAGTACTCGATGTACTCCTCGGGCCTCGAGGACGTCACCTACCTCCGCGGAGTGCAGGTCGCGGATGCCGACGGCAAGGTCTCGTTCACGTCGATCTTCCCCGGATGCTACTCGGGCCGCTGGCCGCACATCCACTTCGAGGTCTATCCGGACGTCGACTCGATCACGGACTCGGCCAACGCCATCGCCACCTCCCAGCTGGCGCTGCCGGAAGACGTCTGCGCCACCGTCTACGCCGACTCGCGGTACCCGGGGTCCTCGCAGAACCTCGCGCAGACGAGCCTCTCCTCCGACAACGTCTTCGGCGACGACTCCGGGGCCCTTCAACTGGCCACGGTCACCGGTGACGCCGGCAGCGGGTACTCCGCGTCGCTCGTGGTGGGCGTCGACACGACCACGACGCCGAGCGCGGGCTCCGCCCCGTCGGGCGGCGAGGGCGGCCCAGGCGGCGGTGGTGAGCCGCCGTCCGACTGATCACGAACCACGCACCTCATACGAGAAAGAAGGAAGACATGCTTCAGAACCTCACAGGGTGGCACGCCCTGATCATCCTCGCGATCGTCGTCCTCATCTTCGGCGCCGCGAAGCTCCCCGCCCTCGCCAAGAGCGTCGGCCAGTCCATGCGCATCCTCAAGTCGGAGGTCGCAGAGACCCCGAGCGAGGCGCGGATCGCGCCGACACCGAGTGTCGGCAGTCCTGCGGATGCTCGCGATTCCGCCGACATCGTCAGGCCTGCCCTGCGGGCCGCGGAGTAGAACGTGTCCGCGCTCGTCGCTGACGCCGTCGAGGCGAGCACGTCGTCCGCTCCGACCGGGATGCCGCTGTCGTCGCACCTGCGGGAGGCGCGCACGCGCTCGTACCGCGCGGCGGCAGCGCTCCTGGTCGGGGTGGCCGCCGGATATGTCCTGTCGGACCAGATCCTCGAGGTGGTGCGGGCACCCATCACTGCGCTCGCCGAGTCGCGCGATGCGAGCCTGAACTACGACAGCATCACCGGGGCGTTCGACCTCAAGCTCAAGATCGCACTCTTCGCGGGTGTGGCTCTGTCGAGTCCCGTGTGGATGTACGAGCTCTTCGCGTTCCTCGCCCCGGGCCTCACCACGAAGGAGAAGAGGTACACGTTCGGGTTCCTCGGAGCATCCGTCCCCCTGTTCGCCGGCGGGTGCCTGACGGGTCTCCTCCTGTTCCCTCACATGGTCGAACTGCTGGCGAGCTTCGCCTCGGCCGAAGACAGCACCCTGCTGCAGGCGTCGTACTACGTCGACTTCATCCTCAAGATCGTGCTCGCCACGGGCATCGCCTTCGTGCTTCCGGTGTTCCTCGTGATGCTCAATCTGCTGGGCGTCGTGTCGTCCGGGGCGATCGCGAGGAGCTGGCGCATCGTCATCGTCGCCATCGTCCTGTTCAGCGCGGTCGTGACCCCGGCGGCCGACGTGCTGTCGATGTTCCTGATCGCCGTTCCCATGACCGTGCTGTTCCTGGTGGCGTTGCTCATCGCCTGGCTCCATGACCGCAGAGCGCGCCGCAGCGCTGCTGCGATGACCGCCCGCGCGACGGAGGGATGACGATGTTCGGACTCACGATCGAGAAGCTGTTCCTCGTCGCGCTGATCGCGGCGGTGATCATCGGTCCTCGACGGCTGCCCGAGTACGCGCGCCGTCTCGGGGCGCTCGTCCGCCGTGTCACCCTGCTCTCAGGCGACGCGGCGCGGCGAGCCGAGCAGGAGACCGGTGTGGCGAGCATCCGCCAGGACTGGACGGCGTTGGATCCTCGGCAGTACGACCCTCGGCGGATCATCCGCGACGCGTGGGCGGCGGGGGAGAGCGCGGAGCCGAGGGAGCAGGTGCCGATCGTCACGGAGAACACTGTCACGGAGAACGCTGTGACGGAGGACTCGGCGACGGCGGATGCGGCCGATGACGCACGGCCCGAGCCCGAGGGGGCCTGGATCATGGCGGGGTCGTCGGGCCACCCGCGGCGTGTGTGGGTCCCGACCGAAAGCTGAAACGAGCACCGGCCAAGCCGACCTGCTAGACTGATGGAGCACCGTGTGTTCTGGCCCTATCTAGGCCGTCCACGGAGCCACTGATCAGGGCCATTACGGACCACGTGCATCGATGCGCGCGGCATCCGCCCTTGATCTCACATCTTGCGGGTCGCGATATCGCGTGCCCGTCACACAGCAATGAGTATGACCATGAGCATGACCACTTTTCGTCCTTCTGACCCGTTGACCTGGAAACAGGCCGACGCAGACGTGCACGTCGCGACCCGATCAGGCGAATTCGCCGGTTTCATCGAGTTCGACGGCACCACCCACCTCGCCCGTGATCAGCGCGGGACCGAGCTCGGCGCCTTCGATTCTCTCGACGACGCGCGCGAGGCACTCGAGGGCGCGTGCGCCCCGAAACGCCGCGCACGCACCTTCTCGTTCGCGCTCCCGCGGGCGCTGAGAAGACGCCCTCGGCGAGCCCGCGCCTGACCGTTTCATTCACAGGACCTGTGAATCGTCAAGGGGTGCCGATGTATTCCCCACGGCGCATGTGCGGGGGGTTAGGTTGAGTTAAGCGTTGGGCGATCTGCCTTGGGCTTATCACAGCTCAAGGGCTCCAATCGACGGGAGAGCAACATCTCCATTTCACAGGTCGAAAAGACCGCGGCCACGCTCGGACCGGTACGCCAGACGTATTCCGGAAACGCAGACATC
The DNA here is from genome assembly GCF_000834175.1 of Microbacterium sp. MEJ108Y. Lineage (NCBI taxonomy): Bacteria > Bacillati > Actinomycetota > Actinomycetes > Micrococcales > Microbacteriaceae > Microbacterium > Microbacterium sp. MEJ108Y. Next base: position 22,721 of record NZ_JXQX01000004.1, read on the forward strand.
CCCCCGATGACGCACGCTTACAAGCAGGTGTCGCAGGTCGTCCGGGAGACGGGCCTTCTCCGGCGCGCCGGATGGTTCTACATCTTCGTCGCCGCCGGCCTCGCCGTCGCCCTCGGAGGACTCATCACCGGCTTCATCCTGCTCGGCGACAGCTGGTTCCAGCTGCTGATCGCCGCTGGCCTCGGCCTCGTCCTCACGCAGGTGGCGTTCCTCGCCCATGAGGCGGCGCACCGCCAGATCCTCACCTCGGGCCCGGCGAACTTCCGCCTCGCTCGCATCCTGGCCGCCGGCGTCGTCGGCATCAGCTACTCGTGGTGGGACTCCAAGCACACCAAGCACCACGGAAACCCGAACCAGGTCGGAAAGGACCCCGACATCGAGGTCGACACGATCTCGTTCCTCGAGACGGATGCGGCGCAGTCGCGCGGCATCGTCCGCCTGATCACGCGCAAGCAGGGATGGCTGTTCTTCCCGCTGCTGACGCTCGAGGGGCTCAACCTCCACTATCTCGGCGTCAAGCACCTGGTGACCAGCAAGAAGGCCAAGGGCCGTTGGATCGAGCTGGGGCTGATCGCCCTCCGGTTCGCGATCGTTCTGATCCCGGTCTTCCTGATGCTCCCGCTCGGCATGGCATTCGCCTTCATGGGCGTGCAGCTCGCCGTCTTCGGCGTCTACATGGGGGCGTCGTTCGCCCCGAACCACAAGGGCATGCCGATCATCGACCCGAACGCCCGCCTCGACTTCTTCTCGAAGCAGGTGCGCACCTCGCGCAACATCCGCGGCGGATGGTGGGCCACCTGGCTCATGGGCGGTCTCAACTATCAGGTGGAGCACCACCTGTTCCCGAACATGCCGCGTCCGCACCTCTCGAAGGCCCGCGAGATCGTCCGCGACTACTGCGTCTCGAACGACGTGCCCTACACCGAGACGAGCCTTCTGCGCTCGTACGCGATCGTCATCGAGTACCTCAACCGGGTCGGCCTCGCCGCCGGTGCTGATCCCTTCGACTGCCCCGCAGCCACGCAGTTCGTCCGCGCGTAGACAGTCCGCATCGCTGATTCGAACGGCCCTCATCCCTCGGGATGGGGGCCGTTCGCGTTCTCCGTCGTCGTCTAGATCAGGCCGAGTTCGAGCGCCCGCGTCACGGCACGCGTGCGGTCGGAGACCTCGAGCTTCTCGAAGACGTGGATCAGGTGAGTCTTCACCGTGGCCTCGCCGATGAACAGCTCTCGAGCGATCTCCGGGTTGCTGCGACCCGCCGCGACGAGGCGGAGCACTTCGCGTTCCCGCGGGCTCAGCTGAGGTCTGCCCGGTCGGTCGCCGCGCATCCGCGTGACGAGCGTGGCGGCGATCGTCGGGGCGAGGACCGTATGGCCGTCAGCGACGGCCCGGATCCCCGCGACGATCTCCTCCTGCGGGGCGGCCTTGAGGAGGTAACCGCTCGCCCCCGCCTCGATCGCACCGAGGATGTCGTCGTCGGTCTCGTACGTCGTCAGCACGAGAACGCGCACCTCGGGCAGCTCTGCAGCGATGCGCGACGTCGCCTCGATGCCGGAGGTGCCGGGCATCCGGAGATCCATCAGCACGACTTCCGGGCGCAGACGAGCGGCCAGGTCGACCGCCTCCGCGCCGTTCGCCGCCTGCCCGACGACTTCGAGACCCGGATCGAGGGCGATGAGTCCCACGATGCCGGACCGCACGATCGGATGGTCGTCGGCGACGATGACGCGGATCATGGCGTCGTCTCCTTCTCGGCCTCGGCCGTGGACTCGGCCTCGGTCGTGGCCTCGGCGTGCAGCGGGATGCGCACGGTCAGGTCTGTGCCGGTCTGCGTTCCGTCTGCGACGGTCAGGGTGCCGCCGACGAGGGAGACCCGCTCCCGCATCCCCGCAAGACCGAATCCGCGGTCATCGTCGATCGAGACTCCTCCGAGTCCGCGGCCGTCATCGCGGATGCGGAGCTCCGCGGAATCGGCGATCGCGAGGGTGACCCGAGTGGATGCGGCGCCGGAGTGCTTGCGCACGTTCGCGAGGCCCTCTTGCGCGCAACGCAGCAGGACGACCTGCACGTCTCGCGCCAGCACAGCATCCGATGCCGACACGTCGACGCGCATGCCGGTCTCCCTCGCGAAGCGGGCGCCGAGGCGGCGGAGCGCGTCTCCGAGCGAGCCGGCGGACGGCGCGGGCGAGGTCACGGCCACGAGAGCCCTGGCTTCGACGAGCGCCTCTCGTGCCGCGCTCTCGATCAGCTCGATCGCGGCGGGCGAGCCGTCGATACGCGCGCGCTCAGCGAGCATGACGATGCTCGCGAGGCTCTGGGCGATCGTGTCGTGCACGTCGCGAGCGAGACGAGCGCGCTCCTCGATCGCACCGGCTTCGCGGCTCGCCGTCTCGAGGCCCGCCTGTGCGTCGGTCAGATCCGCCAGGAGATTCTGGCGCTCGACGCCCCACTCGGCGATGCGCGTGATCCAGAGGCCGAGAGCGAGGCTGAACGCGGTCGACAGACCGGACGAGAGGAAACCGGTGCTGAGCGCATCGGCGGTGAAGTCGCCCCAGTAGCCGTAGGCGAGACCGAGCACGACGCCGTTGCCCACCGTGACCAGCACGGCCTGCAGGGTCGATCGTGACGTCATCCAGATGAGCGGCAGCACCAGGGTCTGCAGCAGCAGCATGTTCGGCTCGATCGCCACGCCCACCGCGAGAAGCGAGATCATCGCGACCTGCAGCAGCGCCGAGACAGCGGGCGCAGGATCCTCGACGCCCTCATGAATCCCGACATAGGAGCGGGCGCCGAACGCGTAGACGAGGAAGACCCCGACGGTGATGGCGACGAGCACCCAGCGTGACCCGGGGAAGTTCTGCGGGAGGGTGAGGGAGAGGCCGGCCACCGCGAGCAGCAGCGCGGTCGCGGCGATGTCCCACCCCAGGCGCTCTCGGCGGATCACGCGGCTCATGCGCACCACTCTTCCACTGTTCGGCACAGCCCGACGCACAGCCCGACGCCGCGATGACGTCGAACCGTGCGCCGGGGCGACCGCGATGCCGATGTCATCCGCTCTGACGGATCCAGCGGAAGGTCGCGCGGCTGAGGATGAAGCCTGCGATGAGCCAGATCGCCAGCATGATCGCGACGAGACCGAGGTTCCATTCGCCTCCCGGTTCTGCGACTCTGAACGAGTCGGGCAGGATCGCCGCGCGCATCCCCTGAGCGATCCACTTGAGCGGGAACACGGCGGCGACGTTCTGCAGCCACTCGGGCAGGGCTGAGAAGGCGATGTAGACGCCCGAGATGAACTGCAGCAGCAGCACGACCGGGATCACCACGGCCGACGCGGTCTTGCCCGAACGGGGGAGCGCCGACAGGGCGATGCCGAGCAGCGTGCACGAGAGCAGACCGAGCACGAACACCCAGGCGAACAGGCCCCACGACTCTGCATCCACGGGCAGCTGCACCTTGTAGAGCACGACCGCGACGGTGAGGAGCAGCGCCATCTGCAGGATCGCGGTCACGAACACCTCGCCGATCTTGCCTATGAAATATGTCGCGGGCGAGATCGGGGTGCTTCCGAGGCGCTTCAGCGTGCCGTCGCTCTTCTCGACTGCGATCTCGATCGACAGGCCCTGCACTCCCGAGAGGAAGATGCCGCCCGCGATGAGTCCGGGGAGGTAGTACGTCGCCATGCTCACCTTGTCAGCGCCCTCGCCGACGTCGCCGGTGAAGATGGTCGCGAAGATCAGATACATCACGGTGGGGAACAGGAACGTGAAGAAGACCTGATCTCCCGCGCGGAAGTACTGTCGCAGCTCGAAGCCGATGCGACGCACGCCGAGTCGGATCGTGCGGGGGAGGCCGAAGCGCGTCGGTGCGGTCATGGTGCTCATGCCGGCTCCTTCAGGTCGGTGAGGCTGTCGTCTGCCGTGGGGTCCGCGGCGGATGCGGCATCGTGCTCTCGGATCAGGCCGAGGTAGATGTCCTCGAGGGTCGGGCGGACGACCTCCAGGGCGTCGGGTTCGCCGATCGTCGTCTGCAGCCCCGAGACGAACGCTCCAGGAGTCGGGGTGCGCTGCTCATGACGCGTGCCCGTCGCATCCCGCCAGCGCACCAGCGGTGTGCGTGCGTCCGGGCCGCCGATCTCGTCGATCGGTCCGATCGCGGCGATCCGCCCCCCTGTGATGACCGCGGCGCGGTCGCCGAGCTGAGCCGCTTCGTCGAGGTAATGAGTGGTCAGCAGGATGGTGGTTCCCTCTGCCTTGAGCGAGCGGATGAGATCCCAGAACTGGCGGCGTGCCTCTGGATCGAAACCCGTGGTCGGTTCGTCGAGGAACAGCATCTCGGGTCGACCGATGATCCCCAGTGCGACGTCGAGGCGGCGCTGCTGTCCGCCGGAGAGCTTTCCCGCGCGGGAGCGCTGCTTCTGCTCGAGGCCCACCGCGGCGATCACCTCGTCGATGTCGCGAGGGCGGGGGTAGTACCCGGCGAACTCGGTGAGCAGCTCACGTACGGTGAAGTTGCCCGCTTCGCCGGTGGATTGCAGCACGATGCCCAGGCGTGCCTTCCAGTCCAGCCCGCCGCGCTGCGGGTCGACGCCGAGCACACGCACCTCGCCGGACGTGCGGTGTCGATATCCCTCGAGGATCTCGATGGTCGTCGACTTTCCTGCACCGTTCGGGCCGAGCAGCGCGAACGTCTCGCCCCGGCCGATGTCGAAGCTGATGCCGTCGACGGCGGCGAACCCGCCGTAGTCCTTGCGGAGATCCCGCACCTCGATCACGCTGTCTGTCATGTTCCCAGCGTGCCCGTGTAAGAGCGCGCGCGGTAGCCGTGAAGCGACGGACTCGGGCATCCACCGATCGGTGGATGCCCGCTGAGGACGGAACAGGGGCGTGAGCGGAATGTCCGCCCACGCCCCTGTTCGTCAGGAGATCGAGGTCAGCGTGAGGCCTTCTCGTCGGTCTCGACGACCTCGATGGTGATCTTTCCGTCGATGGTCCCGGCATCGTCGTCGAGGATCTCGTCGTCGAGGGTTTCGTCTCCGCGGAACTCCTCGACGGGCTCGACAATGTCGTCCTGGTCATCTTCGAGGATCTCAGCATCGAGGGTGTCGACGTCGAGCACGTCGTCGTCAGCGTCGGCCGCCGGGGCGACGGCGTCCTCCTTCTGCTGGTCGCTGAAGATCCCCTCCGGGCGGATCAGCTCGCGCACCTCGGCCATGAAGCTGGCGAGCTGCTGCTGCTGCCAGCGCAGCTGGCGCGCCTGGTCTTCGGCATCCCGCAGTACTGCCGAGGTGTGACTCGTCACAGAGTCGACGATCTTCTGCGACTTCACACGCGCACGGTCGAGCGTGTCGCGGGCGCGCACCTGGGCATCCGCTTCGATGGTCTGCGCCTGCGAGCGCATCAGCCGCTCGTAGTCGTCGGCCTTCGCGGAGATGCGCTGTGCATGATCGAGGGACGCGGCGACCTGCTCGTTGGCATCGTTCGTGATGCGCTCAGCGTGGGCGACGGCCTGGTTGTGCAGCACGAGGAACTCCTGCTGGGCGTCGTCCTGGCGTCGGGTGAGCGTCTCCTCGAACTCGAGCACGCGCGCGTTCATCTCGCGCACCTCGCGCTCCGCCTCGGCACGCAGCTGGGTCGTCTCGCGAGTGACGAGCGAGCGGAGCGCCGCAGCGCCCTTCTCGGCCTCGGTGCGGATCGCCGTGGCTTCCTGCGTCGCCTGGTGCACCCGCTCGGCGGCGTGCGCGGCCTCGCGCTCGAGAGTCGCCTGGTGCGCGGTGTACTCGGTGTCGATCTTCAGGCGCACCTGGTCGGCATCGTGCTGAGCGTGGGCGATGATGCGGGTGACATCGGCATCCGCCTCGGCACGCTGCGTGGTGACCTCTTCGCGCGCTGCGGCCATCAGGCGGTCCGCCTGCACCGCGGCGTTCTGGATGAGCACGTTCGCCTGCTCTTCGGCGACGCGGAGGATGGCCTCGAACTGCTCGCGCGACGGCGCCTCCTGGCCGTCCGCCCGCGGTGTGTCGACGAGCTCGTTGGTCAGGGTGGCGACCTGCTGCTCGGTCTCCGCGGCCTTCGCCTTGGTGGCGAGAAGCTCGGCCTCGAGTTCTTCGCGGGCGATGCGCTCTTCTTCACGGAGCGCCTCGACGGCGTCTTCGTGGCGCGCCTCGGTGGCGGCGAGGTCCGCCTTCGCCTGCTGCAGCTGATTGCGCAGCGCGCTCAGAGCCGAGTCGACCTCGGCCTTGTCGTAGCCGCGGAACGACGCTGTGAAGCCGGACTGCTCACGCGGCGTCTCTTCAATCAGCTTGTCGAAGAAGTCGGGAGTCCGGTCGTTATTGGGGGATTCACTCATTGGTCGGCCTTTCCGGCGCAGGTCACAGAGGGACTGAGGGCTGTGATGAGAAATGGTGCCGTCGCGAGGCCGGCTGGTGGTGGGGCCGGTGCGTCATCAGCAATACCACAGCCTAGTTGCGGCGACTGTGAGATGCACCCGGTGTTCCGGTACGCGACGTGCGGTCGGTCTAGACCGGCATCCATGTTCCCGTCGCCTCGTCGCGCCGGTGGTGGGTCGGCCGTCCCGGGGAGACATCGATGCCCCTCACGTGCGCGGCCGCGGAGACGCCGGAGCGCAGGTCTGCCCAGAACTCCGAGGTGTTCGGCACGCCCAGGTGCTCGCGGACCCTCTCGACCTCCAGCCGGGTTCCGCGCTCATCGTCGACGAGCCGCACGATCGCGTCGTCGGGCTCGATGAATCGGATGCCGTAGCCCCCGCCCCCGAGCCGGGTGAACTTGCGCGGCTGCTGCAGCACGACACCGTCGACGACCTCGCGTGCTGTGGCTTCCGGCGCATGCAGCACCAGGGTCGTGTCCAGTTCGTCGAGGATCCCGGTGAGGCGGGTCGTCGCGTAGCGCCGCCCTTCTCTTCCTCCCGCCGCGTCGGTCGAGCGGCGCACCCAGCGGGGGAGGAAGATCGCCAGCACGAGGATCGCGGCGATCACGGCGACGTAGATGAGCGCGTTGTCCACGCATACAACCTACGGGAGGCGGATACGCCGACACCCTTGGAGTAATTTAGCTACAGTGCTAGATTCACAATATGAGGATCATTCGCGACGTACGGGCGCAGCTGCGCCGACGACTTCTGATCAGCTACCGGGTGGACCCTGACGTCGCCGTCTCGCTGCTGCCTGCGGGGTTCCGCCCTCGAATCGTCGACGGCTCTGCGGTCGCCGGCGTGTGCGTGCTGGGTCTGGAATCGATCCGCCCGGGTTGGTCGAGCGGTCGATGGGGTCTCCGCTCCGAGAACGCCGCTCATCGGATCGCCGTCGAGTGGGACGGCCCCGACGGCGTCGAGCAGGGGGTCTTCATCTTCGAACGCCACAGTTCGGCATGGCATCCGGTGCTGTTCGGTGGGCGACTGTTCCCCGGGGTGCATCGGAGGGCGCGATTCCGGATCGAGGAATCCGGCGATCGTTACGCGCTCGCGATGGAGGCGGCCGGGCACAGCCTCGACGCCGATGTCGAAGTGGGCGGCGAGTGGTCGAGTGCCCTGTTCGCGTCTGTCGACGAGGCCTCCGACTTCTACCGCTCCGGTCGCATCGGGTGGTCACTGGCGCGCGACCGACGCACCGTCGAACCGGTCGCGCTCGCGTCCGATTCGTGGAAGGTCGAAGGTGCCCGTCTGCACCACCTTCGGTCGTCGTTCTTCGAGGCGCTTCCCGCCGGGGCTGCGGTCTTCGACAGCGTCGTCGTGATGCGCGATCTTCCGCTGACCCTCTCCGGCGTCGGCGGCCGGCGGGATGCTGCGGTGCTCACCCCAGCAGGAACATGATGAGGATCAGCACGGGCAGGCAGCCGAGCGTGGTGAGGAACACGGTGTCACGCGAGATGGTCTCGCCGATGTCGTATCGCTGCGAGTAGTTGAAGACGTTCTGGGCGGTCGGAAGCGCCGCGAGGATGACGACGATCAGCACCTCGGCCGAAGAGAGTCCGAAGACGAACTCCGCCACGACCCAGGCGATCAGAGGCATCGCGATGAGCTTGAGCGATGTGGCGACGATGATGTCTCGGCGGTGTCCGGGGGCTCCGAGGACGCGCTGGCCGTGCAGCGAGATGCCGTAGCTGATCAGCAGCACCGGCACGGCAGCATCGGCGATCAGCTGCGCGGGCTCCATGACGATGGGCGGAACAGTGATGCCCAGCACCGAGACGAGGGTTCCGAGGAGCGAGGCGATGATGATCGGGTTGGTCGCCGTGCGCACGAGGGTCTTGCGCAGCGAGACCCGGTCGCTCGTGACGGCATCGAGGATCGTCAGCGAGACCGGCGTGAAGACCAGCAGCTGCATGAGCACGACCGGCGCGGGGTAGGCGGCGCTGCCGAGCAGGTACAGAGACAGTGGGATGCCGATGTTGTTCGAGTTGACCTGCCCGGCCGACAGGGCGCCGATCAGCGTCTCTCCGACGGGGCGCTTCCACCAGAGTCGCGCCACCAGCGTGTAGATCGCGATGATCGCGACGGCCGCTATCGCCGAGACGGGGAGCAGCGAGGAGAAGAGCATCTTCGCATCGGCATGGGCGAGCACGGTGAAGAGCAGGAACGGCGACAGCACGAAGAAGATCAGGCGGCCGAGCACATGCCGGGCGTGCGGGCCGAGCAGATCGATCCGCCCGAGCAGGTACCCGAGGGCGATCGCCACCCCCACGACCGCGAATCCGGTGAACGTCTCGAGCATGGTTCGAGCGTATCCAGCCCGGACTCACCCCGTCGTCACCGGCGGCTCGGGCAGGGATCTCGGCATAGCAGTTCGAGCGTCTCGGCGTCAATGGTTGAGCCCCGATCAGCGTCAGCGCCCGTCTCGCCAATACGCTGGCAATACGACGAGCCGCAGTCTGCTGCTCTCCGTCGGTCGAACCAGACGTGCCCTCGAGTCTCTCGGTCTTGAGCGCCCACTGGGGGGTGGGTGCGCTTGCGGACCTTCTCATCGACTGATCCGGTCCCCCCGTTCGGGCGCGGGGGACCGGAACCAACTCCTCGGAGTCGATCCGCTACTTCAGGCGGAGCATCCTCTGCACGGCCTTGACGCCGGCGTTCGCGCTGCGGGCGCGCATCGCGGACTCGAGCTCCTCGAGTGACTCCCGCGTGTTCACTCGCGGTTCTCCGAGGTAGAGATCGCGGAACACGAGATACCAGAAGTCGCTCAGCATCAGTCGATAGAGATCGTTCAGCGCACGGTCGGTCAGGAATTCGAAGAGCTCGACATGGGCCTCGATCCAGCCCTTGCCGGACTCGACCGACTCGATCGCCTCGCCGATCAGCTCGCACGCGATGGCGAGGTCCGCCTCGGACAGCGCGAGTGCAGCCTCGCGGATGATCTCGCCGCCCTGAGACGCGGCGAACTCGCGGGTGATGCGTGAGCGTTCGTCGGTGATGTCGGTGACCATCGAGTAGCGATTCGCGTGGACTTCCATCAGCCCGGCTCGCGCGAGTCGCTGCACTGCCTCTCGCACCGGGGTGCGGGTGACGCCGAGGTCGTCGGCGATCGCCTTGTCGCTCAGTTTCGCGCCCGGAGCATAAGTGCCGTCGGCGATCGACGTCGCCAATCGGCGGAAGAGCTCCTCAGCTCCGAGGTTCCGCTGCGCCCCAGGCACAACTGGCAGGTCAGGTCCCATATCAATATATTACTTCGCATACGTCGGGTGGGATATCGACCGCGAGAGACGACCTGCGTGTCTATCGTGCTGCAGCCGCACTCATGGACTGCATCCATGCGGCCGTCACTCTCGTGTGAACGAGACCTCGCGGCTGACGCGCCGGTTGTGGAGGATCAGCACGACGAGCGCTGCGACGGGACCGGCCAGAACCACCATGATCGTCCAGTGCCATCCCGCGGTGCTCACGAGCGCGGCGCCGAGCACGATGAGTCCGGCGCCCACGGCCCGCAGTGCGATCGAGCGCTCAGGCGTCGTCCGAGGCTTGCCGCCGAACGGAACTCGCGTGGTCGCGTTGGCTCGAAGAGTCATCCCGAGAGCGGTGTGGAAGATCGCGATCCCGACGACAGCGGCAGCGATTCCGAAGACGAACATGTCATCGACGGTATCAAGTGCGGTGTCCGGCGAGCAGATCGCCTCCGCCCGGGAAAAGCGGAAACCCCCGCCATGTAGAAGCTAGGCGAGGGTTCCTAAGGTGACTGTAATGATCACCCTGTGGCTCCGACGGGCGTCGATCCCGTGACCTCACGATTTTCAGTCGTGCGCTCTACCAACTGAGCTACAGAGCCGTGCGACGGGCTAGACCTGTCGCATCTAGACGAAAGGGCCCTTCTCGAAGAGAAAGGCCCGTCGCTTAGAGCGACCCTGACGGGACTTGAACCCGCGACCTCCGCCGTGACAGGGCGGCACGCTAACCAACTGCGCTACAGGGCCATACTTGTTTTCAATTATACCGGAAGGAGTGACCCCAACGGGATTCGAACCCGTGCTACCGCCGTGAAAGGGCGGCGTCCTAGGCCGCTAAACGATGGGGCCGAAGTCTGTCCCGGAGGACTTCCTTGCCGACGCTCAAGCATAAGGGAAGATCTGAGCAAAACGCGAATCGAGGGCGAGCCTGCTGTACCCCGGGCGTGTTCGGGAGGACGATGGACCCGTATCGCTGTGTCCTCTCGCGCTGTCCGCCTCCTGGTGCGGATGTGAAAGAAGTTGTTAGTGTGGCATTTGTGAAACCGGCGGAAGGGGCCGAGTGAACGACAAGGACTCGACGACGAATGCTGCTGCGGCGGCATCCGACGACTGCGGCTGCGCGCCGACGCCCGCGGAGAGCCGTGCGTTCTGGAAGGACCGCTCGGTCACCCGTCGCGGCGCCCTCACTCTCGGCGCGCTCAGCGTCGTCGCCCTCAGCGCCTTCGGCGTCTCCAACGGCGTGACCGCCGCGTACGCGGCGACGTATCCCAGCTGGGACGACGTCCAGAACGCGATGAACAACGAGGCCGCGAAGGCAGGCGAGGTCACGCGCATCGAGGGGCTCATCCAGTCGCTCAAGCAGCGGGTGGCAGACGCGCAGGCGAAGGCCGTCCTCGCCGGCGAGGAGTACAACGCCGCACAGCTGGCGTACTTCGACGCCATCGCCGTCGCAGATGAGCTCCAGTCGAAGGCCGACGAGCAGGCGCTCGTCGCCGACGACGCGACCAAGAAGGCCGCCCAGCTCGCCGCTCAGCTCTATCGCAACGGGGGCGATGACACCGCCCTCGAACTCTTCTTCGCCGGCTCGGCCGACAACGCCGACCAGCTGCTCTCTCGTCTCGGGACGATGGACAAGGTCTACCAGTACAACCAGACGGTGCACGACAACGCGGTCGCCGCACGCAACTCGGCCCAGGCGCTCACCGATCAGGCCGTCGTCGCCCGCACCGAGCGCGACCGTCTGCAGCAGATCGCCGAGCAGAAGATGATCGAGGCCCAGGCGGCAGCCGACGCCGCCCAGGCGGCGCTCGACGAGCAGTCGGCCAACCTCGCGACGATGCAGGCGCAGCTCGCCGCCCTGAAGGACGCCACGGCGACGACCGTGGCCGGCTACCAGGAGGGCGTGCGCGTCGCGGAGGAAGAACGCAAGCGTCGCGAAGCGGCCGAGGCCGCTGCTGCCGCCGCAGGCAATGGCGGCGGTGGCGGTGGCGGCGGAGGAGTCGGCGGGTCACCCGGATCGGGAGGCTGGGTCCGACCGCACGGCGGCCACCGCAGCGCGGGGTTCGGCCCTCGTCCCAAGCCCTGCGCGGCATGCTCCGGCTACCACTACGGCGTCGACCTCGCGAACGGCTGCGGAGCGGCGATCTACGCGGCGCAGTCCGGCACCGTCGACTACGCCGGCCCCCGGGGCAACTACGGCAACTACATCCGCATCCAGCACGGCGGCGGAGTCTCCTCCGGCTATGCGCACATCAGGGACGGTGGATTCGCGGTCCGCAGCGGCACCTGGGTGAACTCCGGTCAGGTCATCGCCTACGCCGGCAACACCGGAGCATCCGTCGGCTGCCACCTGCACTTCGAGGTCTACATCAACGGCGCGTACACCAACCCCATCACCTTCCTCGCGGATCGCGGCGTCTCGGTCTGAGTTCCGCGTCCACGACGAGGAAGACCCCCGACCGCTGTGCGGATCCGGGGGTCTTCCTCGTTGCAGCGAGGGGTCAGTGACCCTGCTCGCCGAAGCGGACGATCGCCTCGTCGAGGATGCGCTGCGCCTCTGCGGCGTCGCCCCACGCGTCGACCTTGACCCACTTGTTGGGCTCGAGGTCCTTGTAGTGCTCGAAGAAGTGCTCGATCTCCTTCTTGGTGAACTCGGCGACGTCGCCGATGTCCTGGATGTGTGCCCAACGGGGGTCCTTCGACAGCACGGCGACGAGCTTGTCGTCTCCGCCGGCCTCGTCGCTCATCTTGAGCACGGCGACGGGTCGCACCTCGACGACGACGCCGGGGTAGATCGCGTGGTCGAGAAGCACGAGCACGTCGAGTGGGTCGCCGTCCTCTCCGAGGGTGTTGTCGAAGTAGCCGTAGTCGGCGGGGTACCCGAAGGTCGTGTAGAGCACGCGGTCGAGGTGCACTCGTCCGGTCTCGTGGTCGACCTCGTACTTCACGCGGCTGCCGCGCGGGATCTCGATGACGGCGTCGTGTGCGCCCATGCGTGTGCTCCTCAGAAATGACGGTTGGATGCCGCGCACTAGCCTACCCGCGGCCGGTGGATGGCCTGGGCGCCTGCCGCGACGCCCGGCTCAGCAGCGTCGTCACGACCCCTGTCAGCAGCAGCACGAGGAGCCCGGCGTAGCCGAGCGACGGCACGAACACCGCGATCGCGAGGGCGATCAGGAACAGGATGATCGCGGCGAGGTCGCCGATCACGCCAGCTCGCAGAACGTCGACCGGCGTCGTCGTGAAGTCGGGATGACGCAGCAGATAGAGCCACCCCGCCAGGGTCGTGATCTGCGTGAGGATCAGCGTGCCGATGTAGACAACCGGCTGCAGAGAGTCGGTCTCCATCTGTCCGATCATCGCGGTCGGCACGGGCAGCCAGACGATCGTCGCCATCCAGGCGATGTTGATCCAGAGCAGCGGGCCCGTGACCCACTCGACGTCGCGGTACTGCCGATGGTGGCCCATCCAGAACGTCGCGATGAGGACGAAGCTCAGCCCGAAGCTCAGCAGCTGACCCGAATGCTCGACGAAGAACTCGGCCGTGCTGAGCGTGCCGGAGGCGGCCTCGGACACGGATTCCATGAGCGGAAGGATCAGCAGAGTCATCGCGATCGCGACGACGGCATCGACGAACGCCTTGAACCGCTCTGTCCTGAACCGCACTGCCCTGAAACGCACTGGGTGATCCGTCACGGCGCCAGGTTAGGACGCAGAGCCTGCAGAGCGCGAGACCTGCGCGGCGATCCATCCTCGTGATCTACCGTTGGTCTGTGCCGTCGCTATCACCCGCCATCGCCGAGATCCGCCTCGCCGTGCGCACCGCGCTCGCCGATCTGCCCGCGGGATCGACCGTCGTCGTCGCTCTCTCCGGGGGAGCGGACTCGCTCGCGCTCGCCGCGGCGACCGCGTTCGAAGCCCCCAAGCTCGGACTCCGAGCGGGGAGTCTCACGGTCGACCACGGTCTTCAGGACGGATCGGATGCTGTCGCCGCACGCGCCGCGCGAACGGCGGCGGCGCTGGGGCTCGACGCTCTCATCGTCCGGGTCGAGGTGGGCGAGGACGGCGGTCCGGAGGCCGCGGCCCGCGACGCGCGGTATCGGGTGCTGAAGGACGCTGCCGCGGATGCCGGCGCTTCAGCCGTGCTGCTCGGACACACGCTCGACGACCAGGCCGAGACGGTGCTGCTCGGCCTCGCCCGCGGATCCGGGGCGGCGAGCCTGCAGGGGATGGCGCCGGTGCGCGAAGACGACGACGGGCTGCGCTGGGTGCGGCCGTTGCTCGCGGTGCGGCGCGAGACCACGCGAGCGTGCTGCACGGCATCCGACCTCGAGGTCTGGGACGACCCGCACAACGCAGACCAGCGATTCGCGCGGGTGCGTGTGCGCGACCGCGTGCTGCCGGTGCTCGAAGCGGAACTCGGCCCCGGCATCGCCGAGGCTCTGGCGCGCACGGCCGAACAGCTGCGGGAAGACGCCGAGGCGTTCGACGAGATGATCCATGAGACGATCGAGGACATCGTCGAGCATGCCGAGGCAGGGATCTCGGTCAGCGTCGCCGCTCTCGCCGCCAACCCGGCGGCTCTGCGCAATCGGATCATCCGACTGGTGGTCGACAGCGAGTTCGGGGTGAGCCTGACGCGCCTGCAGACTCTCGAGGTCGCGCGGCTCGCCACGGACTGGGCGGGTCAGGGACCCATCGACCTGCCGTCGTGCTCGGCGGCCCGGGTGGGCGGACGCATCGTCTTCACCGCGCGCTGAGTCGCAGCATCCCGCGACCCGCAGCGACGAGAGAACCCCTGCGGTCCCGTCCTCGGGGGCCGCAGGGGTTCTGGTCAGGCGGGGGCGGCTGCTACTTCTTGCCGCCGAGCAGGCCGCCGAGCAGGTCTCCGATGCCGCCGCCGCCCGAGGACTTTCCGCCGCCGAGGATGCCGCCGAGCAGGTCTCCGATGCCGCCGCCACCCGACGAGCTGCCGCCGCCGAGGATCCCGCCGATCACATCGCCGATGCCGCCGCCACCCGACTGCGTCTCTGCCGCGTCGGGCTTCGCGGACTTGTCCTTCGTGGCGTTGGCGATCAGGCCCATCACGATCGGGGCGAGGATCGGGAGGAGCTTGCCGAAGTCGATGCCGGCGGTCTCCTTCGACTCCGTCAGCTTCTCGGTGACCTGCTTCTCGTCGTCGCCGAGGATGTGCGCGACGATCTTGCCACCATCGGCCTGATCGATGTCGTCGACCTTCGCCGCCCCGGCCTTGCCCTGGTGGCGCTTCAGAGCGTTCTCGATCGCCGCAGAGCCCTCCGCGGTGGACGCGTTCTTGGCGAGGCCGCCGAGCAGCACCGCGCCGCCCTGTTCGACTGCCTCTTTGGCGACGTCGGGGGAGACTCCGAGCTTCGCGGCGATGTCGTCGATCGGGACCTGCGTGAGGATGTCGTCGAGTGCCATGGGTGAATCCTTCCGTCTGCGGGCCCACGCCCGTTCAAGCGCCAGAGTAGTGCGGATGCCGGACCTGTACCCGGAATTCTGGTGGACGATCTGCGGATCCTGTGCGGGACCATGCCGGTGCGTCACCTAAAATCAATCCATGCGCGCCGCGGAGATCCAGGACGACCTTGCTCAGATCCTCGTCACAGAGGAGGAGATCATCGCCAAGCTCGATGAGCTCGCAACTCGGGTCGCGGCCGACTACGAGGGCAAGGAGATCATCCTCGTCGGCGTGCTCAAGGGCGCGGTCATGGTCATGGCCGACTTCGCACGTGCTCTCCCCTTCCACGCCCCGATGGACTGGATGGCGGTCTCGAGCTACGGCGCGAGCACCAAGTCGAGCGGCGTGGTGCAGATCCGCAAGGACCTCGACACCGACCTGAACGGCAAGCACGTGCTGATCGTCGAGGACATCATCGACTCGGGCCTCACCCTCAGCTGGCTGCTCGAGAACTTCGAGTCGCGCGGTGCGGAGTCGATCGAGGTGCTCGCACTGCTGCGCAAGCCGGAGGCCGCGAAGGTCGTCATCGACTGCAAGTACGTCGGCTTCGACATCCCCACCGACTTCGTCGTCGGCTACGGCCTCGACTACGACGAGCGTTACCGCAACCTGCGCGATGTCGCGGTGCTCGCTCCCCACGTCTACAGCTGATCGGCTGCTCGGGGCGCACCGCTACGCCGTGGGTGAACGCACAGCGGCCACCTAGGGCCCGCGCGATACGCTGATCCGACCATGGATGTCAAGAAGCTCACTCGGAATCCGCTGATCTACGTCGCTCTGATCGGTCTGCTGCTGTTCGGCGGCTTCCTGCTGATCTCGAACCTCGGCGCGCCGAAGCAGATCACGACCCAGGAGGGTCTGGAGCTGCTCTCCGGCAAGACGGTCACCGAGGTCGTGAACACCGACGGAGACCAGCGCGTCGACATGACCCTGTCGAAGGCGTTCGAGGGCTCGGAGAACGTTCAGTTCTACTACGTCGAGGCGCGCGCCGAAGAGGTCGTCTCGGCGATCAACGCCGCCGAACCGAAGGACGGCTTCAACGACGCCGTGCCGCGCGCGACGTGGTTCGACGGCATCCTCTCCCTTCTTCTTCCCCTCGTGCTGCTCGGCCTGCTGTTCTGGTGGCTGCTCTCGTCGATGCAGGGCGGCGGCAGCAAGGTCATGCAGTTCGGCAAGTCCAAGGCGAAGCTCGTCAACAAGGAGACCCCGACGGTCACCTTCGCCGATGTCGCGGGTGCAGACGAGGCGATCGAGGAGCTCCACGAGATCAAGGAGTTCCTGCAGGACCCGGCCAAGTTCCAGGCCATCGGCGCCCGCATCCCGAAGGGCGTGCTGCTGTACGGCCCTCCAGGAACCGGAAAGACGCTGCTCGCCCGCGCCGTCGCCGGAGAGGCCGGAGCCCCGTTCTACTCGATCTCGGGTTCTGACTTCGTCGAGATGTTCGTCGGTGTCGGCGCCTCCCGCGTCCGTGACCTGTTCAACCAGGCCAAGGAGAACGCGCCGGCGATCATCTTCATCGATGAGATCGACGCCGTCGGTCGCCACCGCGGCGCCGGCATGGGCGGCGGAAATGACGAGCGCGAGCAGACGCTCAACCAGATGCTCGTCGAGATGGACGGCTTCGACCCGAACGCGAACGTCATCGTGATCGCGGCGACCAACCGCCCCGACATCCTCGACCCGGCTCTCCTGCGCCCCGGCCGCTTCGACCGCCAGATCGGCGTCGACGCCCCCGACCTGCGCGGGCGCCAGAAGATCCTCGAGGTGCACAGCAAGGGCAAGCCGCTGTCGAAGAGCGTCGACCTCGAAGTCGTCGCCCGCAAGACCCCCGGCTTCACCGGAGCGGATCTCGCGAACGTCCTCAACGAGGCCGCACTGCTGACCGCTCGCTCGAACGCGCAGCTGGTCGACAACCGTGCCCTCGATGAGGCCATCGACCGCGTGATCGCCGGCCCCCAGCGTCGCACCCGCGTGATGAAGGACAAGGAGAAGCTCATCACCGCGTACCACGAAGGCGGTCACGCTCTCGCTGCCGCGGCGATGAACTACACCGACCCCGTCACGAAGATCACGATCCTGCCCCGGGGCAAGGCTCTCGGCTACACGATGGTGCTGCCGCTCGACGACAAGTACTCCATCACCCGCAACGAGCTGCAGGACCAGCTGACCTACGCCATGGGCGGTCGCGTCGCTGAGGAGATCGTGTTCCACGACCCGACCACCGGCGCCTCGAACGACATCGAGAAGGCGACGTCGATCGCTCGCAAGATGGTGCTCGAGTACGGCATGACCACCCAGGTCGGACCGGTCAAGCTCGGCAGCGAGGGCGGCGAGCCCTTCGCCGGTCGCGACATGGGCAGGGGACGCGAGTACTCGGAGAGGGTTGCCGAGCGGGTGGACGCAGAGGTGCGCGCGCTCATCGAGCAGGCTCACAACGAGGCCTACGA
The DNA here is from genome assembly GCF_000834175.1 of Microbacterium sp. MEJ108Y. Lineage (NCBI taxonomy): Bacteria > Bacillati > Actinomycetota > Actinomycetes > Micrococcales > Microbacteriaceae > Microbacterium > Microbacterium sp. MEJ108Y. Next base: position 40,318 of record NZ_JXQX01000004.1, read on the forward strand.
GGTCATCAGCGCCAACCGCGACATCCTCGATCGCCTCGCCCTGTCGCTGCTCGAGGAGGAGACCCTCGATCACAACCAGATCGCGGAGATCTTCACCGAGGTGAAGAAGCTCCCCGAGCGTCCGCTGTGGCTCTCGAGCGAGGACCGCCCCGTCTCGGAGCGGCCTCCGATCGAGGTCCCGAAGAAGGACGTCTCGCTGGTGGCTTCGGTCGAAGCGCCCACTTCGGCTCCCCGCACGCAGCCCGGATCGGCGGGAGCCGGCCAGGCTCGACCCGCGACGGCCTGACCCGTGTCTGTCGACCGCGCGCGTGTCGAACGGCTCACCAGGGAACTGCTCGAGGCGATCGGCGAAGACCCTGATCGTCCGGGACTGAAGCAGACACCGACCCGCTTGGGCGATCTCTATGCGGAGTTCTTCGCGGGCGTGGGCGAGGACCCGGCGGCTCCGCTCGCGCACACGATCAGCGTCGCTCGGGGTCCTGCTCCCGACACCCTCCCGTCGGGTGCCGTGCTGCTGAGAGACATCCGCTTCCGGTCGGTGTGCGAGCACCACCTGCTGCCGTTCGCCGGGCGTGCCCACATCGCGTATCTGCCGGGGGAGCAGGTCGTCGGACTCGGAGCGCTCGTGCGCGTGGTCGAGATCCTCGCCGGTCGCCCTCAGGTGCAGGAGCGCCTGGGCGAGCAGATCGCCGACACGATCGCCGAGCATCTCGACACCCGCGGCGTGCTCGTGGTGCTCGACGCGAGCCACGGCTGCGTGACCATGCGCGGTGGACGACAGCCGGAGGCCTCGACGCTCACGATCGCCGCCCGGGGCGAATACACCGAGCCGATCGCACGGGCCGAGCTCATCGCGCTGATCGGGGCGTCGGGCTTGGGAATGGCGCACGGATGACAGGCATCTGGGGCATCGTCAACGTCACGCCCGACTCGTTCAGCGACGGCGGCCGCTATCTCGACGTCGATCGGGCAGTCGAGCACGGCCTGCGGCTGCGGGCCGACGGAGCCACCGTGCTCGACGTCGGCGGCGAGTCGACCAGGCCCGGCGCCGAGCGGGTGGGAGACGAGGTCGAGCAGGAGCGCGTGCTCCCGGTCATCGAGCGCCTCGTCGCTGCCGGAGCGCCCGTGAGCGTCGACACCATCAACGCCTCCACCGCCGCGGCAGCCGTGCGTGCGGGGGCACGGATCGTCAACGATGTCTCCGGTGGACTGGCCGACCCCGAGATGCTCGCGGCGGTCGCCGAATCCGGCGCCGACTATGCGATCGGCCACTGGCGCGACAGCCCTGAAGACATGTATGCGAACGCCATCTACCGTCGGACTGCTCGCGAGGTGGCGGGGGAGCTCCAGGAGCGGATGGGCGAGGCCGCGGCATCGGGGATCGCGCCGTCGCGGCTGATCCTCGATCCGGGCATCGGGTTCTCGAAGCGAGGCGGACAGAACTGGGGCGTCCTGCGCGGACTCGACGAGATCGTCGCGCTCGGCCCGCGCGTGCTCATCGGCACGTCACGCAAGCGATTCCTCGCGGAGACCATCGGAGTGAACCCCGAGGAGGTCTCGGAAGCGCGGCGCGATCTCGCGACCGCCGTCACCAGCGCGCTGGCCGCGCGGGCGGGGGTGTGGGCCGTGCGGGTGCACGATGTCGGTGCCACCCGTGATGCTCTCGCCATCGTGCACGCCTGGGAGGGGAAGTAGGACCATGGATGTCCTCGACGAGATCGCCCTGACAGGACTCACCGTGTTCGGTCGGCACGGCGTCTACGACCACGAGCGTGAGAACGGCCAGGAGTTCACGATCGACCTTCGCCTCAGGATGCCGCTGAACGACGCGGCCGCATCGGACGATGTGGCCGACACCGTGCACTACGGAGAGCTCGCAGAGAAGGTCGCCGAGGTCGTCGCGGGCGAGCCGGTGAACCTCATCGAGACGCTCGCGGAGCGCATCGCCGCCGTCGCGCTCACCGACCATCGGGTGCATTCGGTCACCGTCACCGTGCACAAGCCGCACGCCCCGATCGCGCTCACGTTCTCCGATGTCGCCGTCACGGTGCGCCGGGCGCGGCAGCGATCCGCCGAGGAGGCATCGCGATGAGTCGCAACCTGGCCAACCCGCCGAGCCTGCCCGGCCCCCGACCCGGGCGGGAGGAGGCCGTGGCCGTCGTCGCCTTCGGCGCGAACCTCGGCGATCGCGAGGACACGATCCGGGCCGCAGCCGAGCGCATCGCGCGGCTGCCGCTGGTCAGAGACGTGCGCCTGTCGTCGCTGTTCGAGACGGTGGCGCTGCGGCTCGACGGGCCTGATCCGGAGGCCCCCGGATACGTGAACGCGGTCGCGCTGGTCACCACGCGCCTCGCCCCGTCGATCCTGCTCGGCATGCTGCACGCGATCGAGGACGAGCACGGGCGTGAGCGCCATGAGCGCTGGGGCGATCGAACCCTCGACCTCGACCTGATCGCATACGGCGACGAGTCGGCCGACGGCGATGGTCTGCAGCTGCCGCACCCTCGTGCCTTCGAGCGGCTGTTCGTGCTCGAACCGTGGCTCGAGCTCGACAGTGACGCCGTGCTGCCAGGCAGAGGCCGCGTCGCCGAGCTCGTCGCCGGGCTGCGTCGCCGGGAGCGCTCATGAAGCGCACCTCGCTCGGACTCCTCGCGGTCCTCGCAGTGCTCGCCACGGCCGGGGGCTTCGTCCTCGACCACATGCTGACGGCGATGGGCCGCACGACCTTCACGCCGTCACTGCTCCTGCCCGTCTTGCTGCTGCTCATCGCGGGGGCCTCGCTGGGGGTCGCCTGGCCGGTGCGTGCGAGCGTTCGCAACGGCATCCGCATCGATCCGTTCCGCGCGACCCGTGCGGTGACGCTCGCCCGCGCGTCGAGCCTGGTCGGGGCCATCATGGCCGGGTTCGGCGCGGGGCTGCTGGCGTTCCTTCTCTCCAGGCCGATCGATCCCCCGGTAGGGTCGACTGTGGCGATGGTGGCACTGATCGGAAGCGCGATCGTGCTCGCGGTCGTCGCGCTCATCGCCGAACAGTTCTGCACCCTGCCGAAGGATCCTGATGACTCAGAACCCAGAGATCGAGCCGGGGACCCCGGCACCGCTTAGTTCGACGGAGGTCACCGATCTCGCTGCCCTCGACCAGGGCAGCTACTCGCAGCTGCGCACCGTGCGCAACGAGGCGAGGCTGGAGCTCGACGGCACCTGGCATCAGATCTCGCCGCGCTACGTGGTCTCGCAGGTCCTTCAGAATCTGATCTTCGTCGCGTTCGTGCTGGCGGCCGCCATCGTGCTGGCGCTGGTGCTCGACCAGACCTGGGTGTGGATCCCGGCAGGCGTCATCGTGCTCATCACCCTGATCACGCTGGTGATCCTTCCACGGCAGGCCAAGGCGATCGGGTACATGCTCCGCGACGACGACATCGTCTTCCGCAAGGGCATCCTCTGGCAGCGCATGATCGCGGTGCCGTACGGCCGCATGCAGCTCGTCGACATCACGCAGGGGCCCCTCGACCGGGCCTTCGGCGTCTCGCAGCTCAAGATGGTCACCGCCGCCGCGACGACAGGCGTGCAGATCCCCGGACTCGCCCAGGCTGCCGCCGAGGCGCTGCGCGACACCCTGATCGCCGTCGCCGAGACCCGCCGGACGGGCCTGTGAGCGATCAGTCCTTCCCATCGCCCCCGGCACCGGCCGAATCCCCGGAGCGGGACGCGACCCTCGCCGACGGCGAGTGGCACCGGATGCACCCGCTCACCCCGCTCTTCAAGGGCGGGCTGGCGCTCATCATCATCGCGGGTATCGCGATCGCCAACCTGCGTGATCGGCTCATCGCCTGGTTCGTCGAGTTCTTCACTCCCGATGAGGTGCATTACGACGACTACTCGGGCGGGGATCCCGTCGACTGGGTCTTCGAGAACAACCTGCTCATCGTGGTGCTGCTCAGCGTGCTGGCGCTCGTCGCCGTGCTCGTGCTCGTCTTCTGGTTCGTGTGGCGGTTCCAGCAGTTCCGGATCACCGGCGATCATGTCGAGGTGCGCAAGGGCATCGTCTTCCGCTCGCACCGGCGCGCACCGCTCGATCGGGTTCAGGGCGTCAACCTCACCCGCCCGTTCCCCGCGCGCATCATCGGACTCGCGAAGCTCGAGGTCGTCGGGGCGGGCACAGACTCCAACGTCGAGCTCGAGTACCTCGCGACGCCGCGCGCAGAGGCGGTGCGGACCGACATCCTGCGTCTCGCCTCGGGTGCGCGCGCGGCGAGACTGACAGCCGCGGATGCCGCAGCCGGAGTGCGGCCCTCGGATGCCGCGGGTGCCGCCGGCGGTGCGCCTGGTTCGGCGCGAGCGCAGCTCGTCGGGTCGGTGAACGCCGGGGTCAACGATCTGATCAGCGGCGTCGACCTCGCCGATGTCGAGCCCGAGAGCGTGGTCAAGATCCCGACCGGTCGCCTGGTCGGGTCGCAGCTGATCTCGAGCGTGATCTGGTTCGTCTTCTTCGGGATCATCTTCGGCGTGGCGGTCGGCGGCGTCGCGATCGGCTCCCTGATCGACGGCGATCCGATCGGCGGGTTCCTCGGCCTCGGCATCACGCTGGGCATCGGGATCCCCATGATCATCGCGATCGTCGGAATCACCTGGGCGCAGATCTCGAAGTCGCTGCGCTATTCGATCGCTCCGACACCCGATGGCGTGCGGATCACCTACGGTCTGCTGACGACCGTGACCGAGACGCTGCCGCCGGGGCGCATCTTCGCCGTGGAGGTCACGCAGTCGCTGCTGTGGCGTCCGTTCGGCTGGTGGACCATCAGGATCAACCGCATGAGCGGCAAGAGCGCCGCGCAGCAGTCGTCGGGCTCCGCACAGCAGTTCAACGTCGTGCTGCCTGTCGGCAAGCGCGCCGATGTCGAACGGGTGCTCGCCCTGATCCTCCCGGATGCTCCGGTCGCCGACATCCCGCTCGTCTGGGAGCACGGCATCCTCGGTCCGGTCGAGGGCGATCCCTATCGGACGATGCCGCGGCGCGCATGGTGGCGCCGACCGGTGTCGTGGAAGCGGCACGGCTTCGCGCTGACCGAGTTCGGACTGCTGCTCAGGCGCGGAGTCGTCTGGCGCAAGCTGGCCATCTTCCCGCTGGCACGACTGCAGGGCGTGTCGCTCTCTCAGGGACCGATCGATCGCGCGCAGCGTGTCTCAGGTGCGCAGGTGCACTCCGTGCAGGGCCTCATCACGGGGTATCTGTCGGGTCTCGAGCGCGACGACGCTCTGTATCTCCTGGATGGCGTGAGCTCGGCAGCGGTCGCCGCCGCAGCGCGCGATCATACCCATCGATGGGGTGAGTACGTGACGGATGCCGAGGGGGCGCAGGTTCCCGGGTACCCGGGCGCCGGGGCGGACACCGCGGCTCCCGATCTCGCGGCTCCCGTTCCTCCGCCTCCCGCGCCGCCTGCTGCTCCGGTCGGTTCTCCGACCGGGCCTCCGGCACCTCCGGCGCCTCCGGCACCTCCTGCGGCTCCGCAGGCGCCTCTTGCTCGGCCGGCCGTGGCTCCGGCACCGCCCGCGCCGCCGGTCTCGCCGCCTCCTGCGTCACCGGTCTCGCCGCCTCCTGCGCCGCCCGTCTCTCCGGCACCTCCGGCGCCGCCGGCTCCGAACGGTGAGTGATCCGCTGCGCCGTGACGGGCGCCTCGGGGTCGGCATCATCGGGGCCGGGCGCGTGGGGCCCGTCATCGGTGCGGCTCTCGCCGGAGCGGGACACGCGATCACGGGAATCACCAGCGGCTCGGACGATGACCGGGCATCAGCAGTGCTGCCGGACGTGCCGATCCTCGATGCTCTGGAGGTCGTGCGTCGCAGCGAGCTCGTCGTGGTGGCCGTGCCGCATGACCAGCTGCCCGCTCTGATCACCGGCATCGCCGAGGTCGGAGGCTGGCAGCTCGGCCAGCTCGTGCTGCACACCGATCCCGGTCACGGCATCGAGGTGCTGCGACCTGCGGCCGCGAGCGGAGCCATCCCGCTCGCTGTGCATCCGGCGATCGCCTTCACGGGCACCTCGGTCGATCTGCGTCAGCTGCAGGCGAGCTATGCGGCGGTCACCGCTCCCGCCGCAGTGCTGCCCATCGCGCAGGCCCTGGCCGTCGAGATGGGGTGCGAGCCGGTGGTGATATCGGAGGCGGATCGTGAGGCCTATGCCGACGCGATCCAGACCGTCACCGAGTTCTCGCGCTCGATCATCGCGCAGTCCACCTCGCGCCTCGGCGAACTCGGCATCGAGAACCCGGGCGGCTATCTCTCTGCACTCGTGCAGTCGACCGTCGAGCGGGCGCTCCGAGACGCGTCCGGCCCGCAGCCGCTCCTCTGAGGTCAGCGACCGCCCGAGAAGCCGCCGCCCCCGCCGCCGCCCGAGAAGCCGCCGCCGAACGATCCGCCTGCGCTCGACGAGCTGCTGGCGCTCGGCGCCGAGTACGTCGCGGAAGCCTGCGAAGAGGCGGCGAATGCGATGAGCTGGCCGTGGACGAACGGTGTGCTGGGGTCGCCGATCCATGTCGCCCCGCGCTGCTCGAAGGCGTACACCTGCTCGAGCAGGGCTCCCCATTCGTTCTCCATGCCGAACAGCATCGCGTAGGGGAGCAGGCGCTCGTAGACGACGATCACGTTCGCGCTGCCGTCCTGTCGCCGCTCGGCGCCGGAGTACGACTGGAGCATCTGCAGCCGATCGGCTTCAGCGACGCGGATGAACTCCCGCACGCCCATGAGGTACTCGTACTGCCGAGCCCCTTCGGCAGAGAGCACCGTGTGCCTCGAGAAGCTGTAGAAGGATGACAGGAAGACGAGGAACGCGCCGAAGGCGATCGCCACGAACGCGGGAATCGCCGAGACCCTCCCCGCGATGATCCCCGACATGCCCAGGGCGAAGCCGACCAGCACGATGCCGATCGCGCACCACTGCACGATCATCGCGCCCCTGCTGCGGGCCTTCGTGGTGAGCCCGCGTGAGACAGCCGCCTCGATGCCGTGCTGCGACAGGGTCTTCATGCGAGCGGCGAATTCCTCGCTCGCGTGGGGGAGTTCGGCGACCCCCGCGGAGTCCGCGCCGGCGAACAGCGCGTCCAGCGCCTCGACATCGAGCTGGTCGGGGATCCGGCCACCCGGAAGGCGCCGCAGCCGCGGCTGTTCGGCGTCCGTCCCCTCTTCGATGCGGAGCGTGCCGCGCACAGCGAGGTGGATGATCTCGGCCGGGATCGGATCCTTGGCTCCGGGCACGATCGCGGCGGCGAGCAGCGGTGGCAGGGAGTCCGGCACGTCGTACTGGGCCACGATGATGCCGCTGGCCTTGCGCCGGTTCCTCTTGAAGGCAGAGACGGTGAACCAGCTGGCGACCGAGAGCGCGAGTCCACCGAGCGCGGCGACAGCGGGCACTGTGTCGGTCACGGGGTTGGGCTGCCGAGCCGAGGGCTGCGCGGCGGTGTTCGACTCGAATCCGACGGCGATCGTGATGCCCTCGCCGGGGGAGAGCTCCGTCGCCTCGACGCTGAGCTGCGAGCCGTCCGAGGATGCGATCAGATCGCACTCGTCTGTCGAGCCCTGGAAGCCTGCGTAGCAGCGCGCGTCGCCGGTCATCCGATCCGTCATCGCCTCGTCGAACGCGACCTCAGCATGGAAGGCCTCGATGCGCTGAGTGCTGTCGAGCGGCAGCAGGTCCCAGTAGAACTCGTCGACGCCGGAGTCGGCGGCGAGGATCACGTCGCGCATCTCGTATTCGATGACGTAGGTCGTGAGTCCGCGCACGTAGTCGTCGTCGCCGGTGAGGACCAGCAGCAGTCCGTCCTCGTTCTCGGTCTCGTACGGCACGTCGGCGCCCGTCTCGTCGGTCACGGACAGCACACGCGGATCGAGCCACGCATTCTCGTAGCTGGTCGGCAGTCCCCGGACGATCCCCTTGTTCTGGTCGATGTCGGGGAAGCGCGCCGTGAGGGTCTCGGTGACGTGCATGCGGGCGCGCCCGTCGTCGTCGAGCCCCACCTCGTAGCGCGCGTCCCACGACGCGTACGCGAAGTCGTCGACATCGGCGCGGACCGCCGTCGCACCGGACGCGGGGGCCGCGGGTGGCGCTGCTGCGGCAGCGGGAGCCGCTGACATGAGCAGCGCAGCGGCGGCGAGACCGGTCGTGACGAGAACGTGGGCGAGTCTGGAGGCTGCCATGCTTCGAGGCTACCCAGACTCGACCGCGGGGCGAGGGACGCGACCTCGGTAAACTGGACACGACTTTTCAAGGAGCCCCGAATGACTGACGCGTCTGCCGCGCCCGACACGACCACCGCCGCCACCGAAGAAGACGTGCACGAGCAGAAGGCCGTGCGCCTGGCCAAGCGCGAGCGTCTGGTCGCGAACCGAGCGGACGCCGGCGGGGGAGCCTTCCCGGTCAGTGTGCCCGTGACCCACCAGATCCCCGCGCTGCGCGCCGAGTACGGCGAGCTCGAAGCCGGTGCCGAGACGGGTGTCGTCGTCGGCGTCGCCGGTCGCGTGGTCTTCAGCCGCAACACCGGCAAGCTGTGCTTCGCGACGTTGCAGGCCGGCGACGGCTCGCGGATCCAGGCGATGATCTCGCTCGCGAACGTCGGGGAGGAGTCGCTCGCCGACTGGAAGGAGTACGTCGACCTCGGTGATCACGTGTTCGTGCACGGCGAGGTGATCTCCAGCCGCCGAGGCGAGTTGTCGATCATGGCCGATGCGTGGGCGATCGCCTCGAAGGCGATCCTGCCGCTGCCCAATGCCTACTCCGAGCTCAACGAGGAGGGGCGTGTGCGCAGCCGCTACCTCGATCTGATCGTCCGCGAGCAGGCGCGTACGACCGTGCGCGCCCGCGCCGCGGTCAACGCGAGCCTTCGGGCGACGTTCGGCAGCCATGACTATCTCGAGGTCGAGACGCCCATGCTGCAGGTGCAGCACGGTGGAGCATCCGCTCGTCCGTTCGTCACGCACTCGAACGCCTTCGACACCGAGCTCTATCTGCGCATCGCGCCCGAGCTCTACCTGAAGCGCGCCGTGGTCGGCGGCATCGAGCGGGTGTACGAGATCAACCGCAACTTCCGCAACGAGGGCGCCGACTCGACGCACAGCCCGGAGTTCGCGATGCTCGAGGCCTACCAGGCCTACGGCGACTACAACCAGATGGCCGCCCTGACGCAGGAGCTCGTGCAGCAGGCGGCGATCGCGGTGGCCGGTTCGACCACGGTGACCTGGGCCGACGGCACCGAGTACGACCTCGGCGGCGAATGGGATCGCATCTCGATGTACGAGTCGCTGTCGGCGGCCTCCGGTCGCACGATCACGCCGAGCGACTCGGTCGAGGATCTGATCGCGTTCGCCGAGGCGAACGGTGTGGACCTGCCCGCTCAGGCGACGCACGGCAAGCTGGTCGAAGAACTGTGGGAGCACTTCGTGAAGGGCGACCTCGTGCGCCCCACCTTCGTGATGGACTTCCCCGTCGACACCTCGCCGCTCGTGCGCGAGCACCGCTCGATCGAGGGCGTGGTGGAGAAGTGGGACCTGTACATCCGCGGCTTCGAGCTGGCGACCGGATATTCCGAGCTCGTCGACCCCGTCATCCAGCGCGAGCGCTTCGTCGAACAGGCGAAGCTCGCTGCTCGGGGAGATGTCGAGGCGATGCCCGTCGACGAGGAGTTCCTGCGGGCACTCGAGCACGGCATGCCGCCGTCCGGGGGAATGGGCATGGGGATCGATCGCCTGCTCATGGCGATCACGGGGCTCGGCATTCGCGAGACCATCCTGTTCCCGCTGGTCAAGTAGCGGGCGTCGCGCCGCGTCTGAACGCCCACTCCGGCAGCATCGCCGCGTTGATCATCGTCTCGAGCAGCGCGGCGAGGCCGTATTCGGGGTCGATCGCCCGCACGAGATCGAGGTACTGCCCGGCGTGACTCGATCGGCCGAGCGCCCACGAGAGCCATGCCGCAGCGGTGAGCGGTGCGGGCCTGGTGTCTCGCGGCGCGAGCGATGCGGCGGTCCGGACGAGTGAGAGGGCGGCCCCGAGCCGCTCCGGATCGGGAGTGGGCCCTCGACCGAGGAAGACCTCGCCGAGGTCGTCCGGCACCGTGGAACCGGAGTCGGCGAAGGTGAGCTGCGCCTCGAGTGTGCGTTCGCCGCCGCGGACATCGGTCGCCCACTGCGTCAGTGCCACATCTCGGAACAGCGGGCGCTCGAGGCACCAGAGGAGTGCGGCGGTGGCGAACGGCGGCAGATCATCGGGTGACGCGAGCACGGCTTCGAAGAATGCCGGGATGTCTTCGAGGAGCACGAGCGCAGCGATCGCCTGGGGGTTCTCGGTGCCCGTCGGCCGGGCCTCTCCGCCTTGCGCGAGGAGGTCGGAGACGTCACGCAGCGCTCGCCCCACCCTCTCTCTGTCGGCGAAGCCTGCGGTCGGCAGAACAGCGCCGGCACGCTGGTCGCCTGAGACGTCGCCGACGCCGGGCACCTCAGGGGCCGTGCGATCGAGAGCGCGGAGCTGCGGGTCGCCGACGAGATAGCTCGACCAGCCGCCGGGGGTCACGCAGAGCGCGTCCACGATTCGCAGTCCCGCGTCCTCCGCGCGCCCGAGGAGTTCGTCGACCTCCACGGCGAAGGGAAGGACGAGCCCATCGCGCGTCTGCTGCGCAGCCTCGTCCGTGTAGACGACGAGGGCGACCGCATCCGTCCGCTCGACTCGGGAGACCAGACCGACCGCAGCATCCGCGTAGTCCTCGAGCTCGACGTCGTCGCGGGGGAGGTCGAGTCTCATCGCACCGTAGGTGCGTGTGCCTCGGAACGGCAGCAGGACGAGGCTCTCGGTCGGGGTGAAGCCTGCGAGGGAGGGGACGATGCTGAGGAACTCAGCGGAGCCGGAAGCACGGAGCAGTGTTGTCATCCGGCGAGTCTCATCGCACCGCTGTCGTGACGGTCCGATTCCACAGCGCCGATCGTCGATCAGCTGCAGGCCCCCGAGTGTGGAGGAGCAGTGGGTCGCGTACCATGGAGCCATGGAGAACTTCTGGCTCGCAGCCGCATGGTCGATCATCCCGACCATCGGGGTGAGCGTCGTGTTCTTCTTCGTGCTCCGCGGAATCCTGCGGTTCGATCGCACCGAACGCAAGGTGCACGCACGGATCGAGGCCGAGGAGCGGGCCGCGCGCGGTCTGCCGCCGCGCTCCTGAGCGGCGTCGGCACCATCGGCTACTGTGTAGCCAGCGCACCGTCCGCGGTGCCCACTGACGCGCCCGGCGTCGCAGTGCCGACCGGCCGAGAGGACGAGGGATGACGCCCGAGATCTGGGCTTGGTGGACCGCGGCGTTCCTGATCGCCCTCGACCTGACGATCCGCATCACGGCGATCATCGTGATCCCGCGCAACCGGCGACCCACTGCGGCGATGGCGTGGCTGCTCGCTGTCTTCTTCATCCCGTTCATCGGCGTCTTCCTCTTCCTGCTCATCGGGAACCCGCGCCTGCCGCGCGCCCGCCGCCGCAAGCAGGATCAGATCAACGAGTACATCGCCGAGACGAGCGAGCACCTGCACTTCGGCACCCTGCGACCGGATGCGCCGAGCTGGTTCCCCCCGCTCGTCGAGATGAACCACAGGCTCGGAGCGCTGCCGATCTCGGGGGACAACGGCGCGCATCTGATCGCGGACTATCAGGAGTCGCTGGACGCGATGGCCGACGAGATCCGCAAGGCCGAGGACTACGTCCACATCGAGTTCTACATCCTCCAGGCCGACGCCTCGACAGACAACTTCTTCCGCGCGATGGAAGAGGTCGCAGAGCGCGGCGTGCACGTCCGCGTGCTCCTCGACCACTGGGCGAACAGATGGAAGCCGAAGTATCGGCAGACCGTCAGGCGGCTCGATCGCATGGGCGCGAACTGGCATCTGATGCTTCCGGTGCAGCCGCTGAAGGGGCGCATGCAGCGGCCCGACCTGCGCAACCACCGCAAGCTCCTCGTCGTCGACGGCAAAGTAGCCTTCCTCGGCTCGCAGAACGTCACGGACTCGACCTACAACCTGCCCAAGAACATCAAGCGCGGTCTGCACTGGGTCGACCTCATGGTCCGCATCGACGGCCCCGTCGTGCTGAGTGTGAACGCCATCTTCCTCAGCGACTGGTACAGCGAGACCGACGAGGTCCTGCAGGAGATCGACATCTCGCACGCCGAGACCGGGTCGGGAGATCTCGACTGCCAGGTCGTGCCGTCGGGGCCCGGGTTCGAGGTCGAGAACAACCTGCGTCTCTTCCTCGGGCTGCTCTACGCGGCCAAAGAGAAGATCATGATCGTCAGCCCGTACTTCGTGCCGGATGAAGCGCTGCTGCTCGCCGTCACCGCCGCGGTCGACCGTGGAGTCGCGGTCGAGCTGTTCGTCTCCGAAGAGGGAGACCAGGCGATGGTCTATCACGCGCAGCGCAGCTACTACGAGGCGCTGCTCAAGGCCGGGGTGCGGATCTGGATGTACCGCAAGCCCTACATCCTGCACACGAAGAGCCTCACCATCGACGACCAGGTCGCCGTGATCGGCTCGAGCAACATGGACATGCGTTCGTTCGGTCTGAACCTCGAGGTGTCGATGCTGGTGCGGGGCGAGGAGTTCGTCTCCGAGATGCGCGCCGTCGAAGACGTCTACCGCTCCCTCAGCAGGGAGCTGACTCTCGAGGAGTGGATGCAGCAGCCTCTGCGCTCGACCGTCCTCGACAACCTCGCGCGCCTCACCTCGGCGCTGCAGTAGGGCGGCTAGGCGGGGGTGCCCTCCGCAGACTGCGGCCGGTACCCTGTGTGCATGGAATCCCCATCGCGTGTCATCGCCGCACTCTCGTCCTTGGCCGCCGTGCTGCTCGTCGCAGGGTGCACGATCGGTCCTGGGGCCACCGGGTCGCAGGCGACCTCGAACCCCTCGAGCGGGCCCGGCCAGAGCACGGACGACTCGGATGACGTCGAAGGCACGCTGCTCGACGACGGCCGGATGTTCGCCGTCGTCACCTGGGGATCCTCCACCTGCGTTCCGCAGGTCGACACGGTGACGGCGGAAGGGCAGACCGTCTCGGTGATACTCGTCGAACCGGAGTCCGAGGGAGACGGCGAGAAGGCATGCACGGCCGACCTGGCGTCGCGTGCGAGCGTCGGTGCGCTGCCGGAAGGTGTCGACCCGACGAAGGAGATCACCCTGCAGGTGACCTACGGCGACGTCGTCGACGACCTCGATCTCGACGGCGACCCCTCGTTCACCGGCACTCCCGGCTCATCGACCGAGTACGCGCCGACCGCCGGCTGGTTCGACGACGGCTCGCTGGTCCTGCTCACCTGGGGCTCGTCGAGCTGCGCCCCCGTGGTCGAGGACCTCGAGGGCTCTGGCGCCTCGGGCACGGCGACTTTCGCGACCGACGACGACCAGGTGTGCACCATGGACATGGCGCCGCGTGCGACGATCCTGGAGTTCGGCGAAGATGCCGTCGATGACGACGCCTTCACTCTCACGCTCGTCGGCGGCGGCCTCGACGGCACGGTCGAGGTACGGGGCTGACGCAGCACTCGGACGCCCGAGCCGCAGCGATCAGAACGACGCGACCGGATGGTCGGCGGGAAGGGCCAGCAGGAGCGCCCCGGGGTCGACGCGGCAGGTGATGCGCACCGCGGTCCCGAACTCATCGCCGTCGAGTTCGATCGGGGTGGGGGAGGTCACGGCCGCTTCGGCGGCGGCTCCGCGGAAGTAGTGCACCGAGGCATCCCGGCCCCGACGTTCGAGCACCCGGCGACCGGCGCGTGAGCGCCGCAGCACCGAGTTGTCCCACCAGATCTTGCGCCAGACCCCGAGCCAGCCCCACATGCCGGTGGGCTGGATCACGGCGACGTCGAGGACGCCGTCGGTGATCGACGCGTCGGGGATCAGAGAGATGCCCGCCGGCAGAGTGCCGCAGTTGGCGAACAGGATGCTGTGCACCTTGGTCGAGTGCAGGCGGCCGTCGTCGATCTGGAACACGGAGCGGAACGGCTCGGCGGTCACGAGCGACCTCGCGGCTCCGTCGACGTAGGCGATCCATCCCACCGACTTCTTCAGGTCTGGGCGGGTGTTGGCGATCATGTCGGCATCCAGCCCGACGCCCGCGAGAACGACGTAGGCGTGCTCCTCGTGCTCGCCGTTCTCCCGCGTCAGGCGCGCCCAGCCGATGTCGATCGCGTGGCGGAACTCGCCCAGCGCCGCGCGGATCATCTCGTCCGGGTCGGCCAGCGGGAGCCCCAGGTTGCGCGCCAGCAGGTTTCCGGTGCCGCTCGGCAGGATCGCGAGTGGCACCCCGGTGTTCGCGATGGCTTCGGAGACCGCGCGCACCGTGCCGTCTCCGCCGGCCACGAGCACGACATCCACAGCGCGGGCGAGGGCTTGGGCCGTCGCAGCCTGGCCGGGGTCTTCGATCGTGGTCGGATAGAAGGCCGGGTGCTCCCACCCTGCCTCGCTCGAGAGCGCGCGGACTCTCGCCCGCAGATGCTTCTCGTCGACTTTGATCGGGTTGTAGATGAGCACTGCCTGACGTCGGCCGGTGGCGCTCGTGGTCATGGCGCTACTCTAACCCGGGCGTCGACCCACCCGGTCGCGGCGGACGCGCCCGGGCCGCACCATAGACTTGGTGGATGATCGACCTCGCACTCCTCCGCGAAAATCCGGAGATCGTCCGCCGTTCTCAGGCCGCCCGTGGCAACGACCAGGGCACCGTCGACATCGCGCTCGAGGCCGACCGATCGCGCCGCGCGGCGCTCGCCGCGTTCGAGGAGCTGAGGGCCGAGCAGAACGCGTTCGGCAAGCAGGTCGCGAAGGCGCCGAAAGACGAGAAGGCGGCGCTCGTGGCGCAGGCCAAGGATCTCGCCGAGCGCGTCAAGCAGGCGCAGCAGGCGGCGAACGAGGCTGCCGAGGCCCTGGCCGCTGCTCTCGCACGCATCGAGAACGTCGTCATCGACGGCGTCCCCGCCGGGGGCGAGGCCGATTTCGTCGAGCTGCGCCGAGTCGGTGAGGTGCCCGCATTCGACTTCGAACCCCGTGATCACCTCGAACTCGGTGAGATCCTCGGCGCGATCGACATGGAGCGCGGCGCGAAGGTGTCTGGTGCTCGCTTCTACTTCCTGCGCGGCGTCGGGGCTCGTCTCGAGATCGCGCTCATGAACCTCGCGCTCGACAAGGCGCTGCAGAACGACTTCGTCCCGCTGATCACGCCCACCCTGGTGCGGCCGGAGATCATGCAGGGCACCGGATTCCTCGGCGAGCACGCAGACGAGGTCTACCACCTCGACAAGGACGACGACCTGTACCTCGTGGGCACCAGCGAGGTCGCGCTCGCCGGATACCACAAGGACGAGATCCTCGATCTGGGCAAGGGCGCGCTGCGGTACGCCGGCTGGTCCACCTGCTATCGCCGCGAGGCGGGCTCGCACGGCAAGGACACCCGCGGCATCATCCGGGTGCACCAGTTCAACAAGCTCGAGATGTTCGTCTACACGAACCCGGAGGATGCGGAAGCTGAGCACCTGCGTCTCGTCGCGCTGCAGGAGGAGATGCTGACCTCGCTCGGCCTCGCCTATCGCGTGATCGACGTCGCAGCAGGCGACCTCGGCTCCAGTGCAGCGCGCAAGTACGACATCGAGGCGTGGGTGCCGACGCAGGGTGCTTTCCGCGAGCTCACCTCCACCTCGAACTGCACGACGTATCAGGCCCGCCGCCTCGACATCCGACACCGGCCCGAGGCTCACGAGGGCCAGACCGCGAAGACGCAGCCCGTGGCGACCCTCAACGGCACGCTCGCGACGACCCGCTGGATCGTCGCACTGCTCGAGACGCATCAGCAGGCCGACGGTTCTGTGCGCGTGCCGGAGGTGCTTCGGCCGTACCTCGGCGGGCTCGAGGTTCTGGAGCCGACCGCGTGACGGCCCCCTGGCTCGTCGGGCTCGACGTCGACGGAACGATCATCCTGCAGGACGAGACGATGAGCCCCGGCGTGCCCGAGGCCGTCGCGCGGCTGCGGGATGCCGGTCATGAGGTGACGATCGCCACCGGACGCAGCTGGATGGCCACGCGTCGCTGGGTCGAGCAGCTCGAGCTGACCCCGCAGTTCGTGGTGTGCTCGAACGGAGCGGTGACCATGCGTCGGGTGGGCGACGAGTGGGAGCGGTGGCACATCGAGACGTTCGATCCGTCTCCCGTGCTCGCTCTCCTGCGCGACCGCCTGCCGGAGGCCCGGTACATGGTCGAGCTCGGCTCGGGGCTCAGGCTGTACACCGAGCACCTGGACGACTGGACGCTCGACGGCGGACGACAGGTCGGCTTCGAAGAGCTGGTCGCCGAGCCGGTCTCCCGTGTCGTCGTCGTGTCGCCGGGGCACGATGAGGAGGACTTCCACCGCCTCGTCGCGGACGCAGGACTCAACGAGGTCTCGTACGCGATCGGCTGGACGGCGTGGCTCGACATCGCGCCGCAGGGCGTCGACAAGGGCACGGCGCTCGAGCGCGTGCGCACCGAGCTCGGCTTCGAGCGCGGGCAGGTCTTCGTGGCCGGCGACGGACGCAACGACATCGGCATGTTCGGGTGGGCGCTGGGGCTCGACGGCCGTGCCGTCGCCATGGGGCAGGCGCCCGCAGAGGTCAAGGATGCCGCGGGCGAGGTGACCGGCGACGTCGAGGACGGCGGGCTCGCAATGGCACTGAACACGCTTCCAGCGGCCGCCCAGGTCAGCGCGAGAGAATAGAACTCGGCTAGACTCACGGCTTGTCGGCAGATTCGTCTGTCGGGAGGGTTGTCCGAGTGGCCGATGGAGCTGGTCTTGAAAACCAGTGGGCAGAGATGTCTCGTGGGTTCGAATCCCACACCCTCCGCATTCCAGGGAACGGTGTCCCCCCGCACCGCACGCTGAAACCGAAAGGCACCGAGTGAGTCCTCACACCCGACGCCGTCGTACCATCGCGCGACACGGACAGCTCCACTCGCCGGGCCCCGTCAGCCAGCTTCTGACGTTCATCGCGATCGGTCTCGCCGTCGTCCTGGTGAGCGGCTTCGGCGTCGTCTCGTACATCGTCTACGACCTCTCGAGCACGGTCTCGGCCAACGCGGTCGAGCTGGACAGCACCGAGGAGCTGCCGCCGGACATCAGCGAGTACGAGGGCGGATTCAACATGCTCCTCACCGGTGTCGACACGTGCGAAGAGGCCTATGCGCAGTACTTCGGCGAACGCTGCACCGGCGCCGACTCCGAAGGCACGCTCAATGACGTGAATCTCCTCCTGCACGTGTCGGAGGAGCCCCGCCGCATCACCGTCGTCAGCCTGCCCCGAGACATGATGGTGCCGATCCCCGAGTGCGAAGACGCCGAGGGCGACGTGCACTCCGCGATGAGCAAGCAGCAGATCAACACCGCCTACACCGACGGCGGACTCAACTGCGTCGCGAAGACCGTCTCCGACCTCACCGGTCAGGAGATCCAGTTCGCGGCATCGGTCACGTTCGGCGGTGTGATCGAGATCACGAATGCGATCGGCGGCGTCGAGGTGTGCCTCGCCTCTCCGATCAAGGACCGCTACACGGGCCTCGATCTGGCAGCCGGAAACCACGTGATCGAGGGCATCACCGCTCTGCAGTTCCTCCGCACCCGCCACGGCGTCGGAGACGGCAGCGACCTCGGACGCATCGGCAACCAGCAGCAGTACATGTCGAGCCTGGCGCGCACGCTGATCAGCGGCGAGACGCTCGGCAACGTCCCCATGATGTTGAAGCTCGCGACCACCGGTCTCGACAACGTCGAGGCGAGCACCTCGCTCGCCGACCCGATGAAGATCGTGCAGATCGCGCTCGCGGTGAAGTCCGTGCCGTTCGAGGACATCGTCTTCCTGCAGTACCCGACGTTCGCGGACCCGGCCGACCCCAACCGCGTCGTGCCGGACAAGGAGTCCGCCGAGGCCATGTGGAACGCGATCAACGAGAACGCCCAGCTGCAGGTCACGCATCAGAACACCGAGAACGACGGAGTCGTCGTGACGGATCCGGCCACGCAGACGCCCGCCGACGCGGGTGCCGAGGCGGCGACGCCTGACCCTGCGGCGACACCTGAGAACGTCGTGGCGCTGCCTGACACGATCAAGGGCAACTCGGCCGCGCAGCAGACCTGCTCGAACGGAAACGTCCGCTGACGTCCACGCCGACCGCACGGACCATCCCGAAGAACCGCCCCTCCTGCCTGTCAGGGTGTGGGCGGTTCTCCGCGTTCAGCGCGTAGGCGTCTCCGGCTGATCGGTCGGCGGGTAGAGCACGTCCATGAGGGCTCCGATGATGCCCGGCATGTCGACGGAGCGGTCGATCATCCACTGCAGCTGCAGCCCGTCGGCGACCGCCTGGATCACCCGTGCCATGGTGTCCGGGTCGAGCGTCGCCCGGTGGGCGGCGTCGTGGACGAAGCTGTCGGTGATGCTCTCGCGGAGCTTCTCGCTGCGCTCGAGGAAGTACTGATGGGCCGGATGCGCGGGGTCGACGGCGTCGACCGAGAGGCGTGAGAACAGTTCGACGACTCCGGGGACCTCGGTGTTGTGGCGGATCACATCGATGAACGCGGACTTGCCGTCGACCGGATTCAGCGTCTGCGGCATCATGCCGTCGTGCTCGTCGCGCTTGCGCAGCACCTCGGTGAAGAGCTCCTCCTTGCTGCCGAAGTAGTGCAGGAGCGCGGCGGGGGTGACGCCGACCAGCTCGGCGATCTGCTTGAGCGAGGCGTTCTGGTAGCCCTTGCGGCCGATCACATCGAGAGCGCTCTCGAGGATCTCCTCGCGTCTGGCGACGCCCTTCGCGTATGAACCTCGTCGTGCCATCCCTCGAGAGTAATCCTGAACAACGTTTGAGATCCAATACTTACTGGCATATAGTTTTCGCAGGACACCGCCGTCGCCGCGAAAGGAACATCATGACCGATACATCGGCATCCGATCTCACCCTCGAGGAGAAGGCATCGCTCACCAGCGGTGCGGACTTCTGGACGACGAAGGCCATCGAGCGCGTCGGTCTGCCGTCGATCATGATGACCGACGGCCCGCACGGCCTGCGCAAGCAAGCAGGCGGCACCGATCACCTCGGTCTCTCGAGCAGTGTGCCGGCGACCTGCTTCCCTCCCGCTGTCGGCATCGGCTCGTCGTTCGATCCCGAGATCGTCGAGCGCGTCGGCGCGGCCATCGGCGTCGAGGCGGCCATCGAAGACGTCGCCATCGTGCTCGGTCCCGGCATCAACATCAAGCGGTCGCCCCTGTGCGGTCGCAACTTCGAGTACTTCTCGGAAGACCCGATCGTCTCGGGGATCCTCGGTGCGGCCTCGGTGCGTGGAGTGCAGTCGCAGGGCGTCGGCACCTCGCTCAAGCACTTCGCGGCCAACAATCAGGAGTTCGATCGCATGCGCGCGAGCTCCGACGTGGACCCGCGTCCGTTGCACGAGATCTACCTGCGCGGCTTCGAGCGCGTGGTCAAGGATGCCGAGCCGTGGACCGTCATGTGCTCGTACAACCGCATCAACGGGGTCTACGCCTCGGAGGACCCGTGGCTGCTCACACAGGTGCTGCGCGATGACTGGGGCTTCGACGGCGTGGTCGTCTCGGACTGGGGTGCTGTGAACGACCGCGTGGCCGGCGTCGCCGCCGGTCTCGACCTCGAGATGCCGTCGTCGGGCGGGCGGACGGATGCTCAGCTCGTGGCCGCGGTGCGCGCCGGCGAGCTCGACGAGAGCGTGCTCGACACCGCAGCCGACCGTGCGATCGATCTCGTGGGCAAGGCGCAGCGGCGCCCGGCCGTCGCAGGTCCTCTCGACGTCGACGCGCACCATGCGCTCGCGAGGGAAGCGGCCGGACGCTCGATCGTGCTGTTGAAGAACGACGGCGACGTGCTGCCGCTCGCCGTCGAGCAGAGGATCGCCGTCATCGGAGCCTTCGCGACCGAGCCGCGCTTCCAGGGAGCCGGATCCTCGCTCATCAACCCCACCCGCGTCGACACCGCGTGGGACGAGCTCCGTGCCGTGGGTGGAGAGAACGTCACGTACGCTGCCGGCTTCGCGGTCGAAGGTGGCGCCATCGCGGCATCCGGCCGTTCGGCCGACGACCTGCGCGCCGAGGCCGTCGCCGTCGCGTCCGCAGCCGATGTCGCCGTCGTGTTCCTCGGCCTCCCGGCTGCCGAGGAATCCGAGGGTTTCGACCGCGAGCACATCGATCTGCCCGCTGCGCAGCTGGAGGTGCTCGACGCCGTGATCGCGGCGAATCCCACCACGGTGGTCGTGCTCTCTAACGGCGGCGTCGTCGCGCTGCCCTTCGCCGCGCGGGTGCCGGCGATCGTCGAGACGTGGCTGCTCGGCCAGGCCGGCGGCGGCGCGGTCGCCGACGTGCTCTACGGTGCGGTGAACCCGTCGGGAAAGCTCACCGAGACCGTTCCGGTGCGGCTGGAGGACAACCCCTCGTTCGGCAGCTTCCCCGGTGAGTTCGGTCACGTCCGCTACGGCGAGGGCGTGCTGGTCGGCTACCGCTGGTACGACGCGAAGGGCCTCGACGTCACCTTCCCCTTCGGGTACGGCCTCTCGTACACGACGTTCTCGTATGGCGAGGCGTCGGTCGCGGCGAGCGAGAGCGGCGACATCGTCGTGCGGGTCGATGTGACCAACACCGGAGCCCGCGACGGCCGCGAGATCGTGCAGGTGTATGCGGCCCCGGTCACCTCCGTCGTGCAGCGCGCGCCCCGCGAGCTCAAGGCCTTCGCATCGGTGGCGCTCGCTGAAGGTGAGACCCGTACCGTCGAGCTCATCGTGCGCCGAGAGGACCTCGCCTATTGGGACGTGCGCGTCGACCGCTGGGTCGTCGAGAGCGGCGAGTACACGGTCGAGGTCGCCGCGTCGAGCCGCGACATCCGTTCTTCCGCGACCGTGCAGGTCGAGGGCGATGCCGTCTCGCTTCCCCTCACGATGAACTCGTCGATCGGCGATGTCCTCGCGCACCCCGTAGCTGGCCCGATCGTCATGGGCGCCCTCGGCGGATTCCTGGGAGAGCTGACCGGTGCGGACTCGCCGGCCGCCTCGATGATGCCGAACGACGAGGCGATGCAGAAGATGATGGCATCGTTCCCGATCGGCCGACTGATCGGATTCCCCGGTGTCGACGTCACGCACGAGCAGGTCGAGCAGCTGCTCGAGGGCGCGAACGCGGGAGTGCTGACGCCGGCCTGATCTCAGACCGTCCGAACGACGAAGCGCCCTCTCCGTTCTGCGACGGGGAGGGTGCTGTCGTGCGCGGGCCGTGCGTCAGGTCGTCAGATCGTCAGGTCGCGTCCAGCCTCGTCTCCGAGAACGGGGGAGAAGCGGATGCCGAGGCCGTGATGCTCGTTCTCCGTGAGGAAACCGTCGGCGACGGTCACGGGCGAGGGGTCGGCCAGAGCGCCGAGCGCACCGAATCCGGCATCCTCCACATCCTCGACCAGCGGTTCGGATGCGGTGTCGGGCAGCGTCAGGGCGAGCTGGCCCGAGAGCTCTGGCAGCAGGTGAGGATGCAGGGCGACGCCATGCGAGGCGGCGAGCCCGGCGATGCGGAGCAACGGGGTGATTCCGCCGACACGCACGATATTGGGCTGCACGATCTGCGCGGCGCCTGCCCGGAGGAAGTCTGCGAAGCGGTGCACCGTGTGCAGGTTCTCGCCGACCGCTATGGGCACGTCGATGCGACGGGCGAGCTCGGTGTGGCCGATGAGGTCGTCGGCCCGCAGCGGCTCCTCGATCCAGGCGAGATCGAAGCGCGACAGTGCGTCGATCGACGTCGTCGCGCGGTCGAGATCCCAGCGCTGGTTCGCGTCGATCATCAGCGCGCGATCGGGTCCGAGCAGCGCGCGCACGGCGGCGACGCGCTCGATGTCCTCCGAGAGATCGGGCTTTCCGACCTTGATCTTCACGGCATCGAACCCCGCATCGATCCAGCGCTGCACCTGGGCGAGCAGCTCGTCGAGCGGGTAGTGCAGGTTCACGCCCGATCCGTAGGCGCGCACGCGCTCACGGCGGCGGCCGATCAGGCGCGACACCGAGGTGTCGGCAGCGCGTGCCTCGGCATCCCACAGCGCGAGGTCGAGCCCTGCCAGCGCGATCGTCGTGATGCCACCGCCGCCCGCTTCGTGCAGGTGCTCCCACAGGCTCTGCCAGGCCTCGCCGGGAACAGCGGATCGGCCCACGGAAGCGGGAGCGATGTCGTGCTGCAGCAGCGACTGCACTGCGGGTGCGCCGATCTGCGGGCTCCACGAGAAACCCCATCCTTCGCCGCCGTCTGAGCGCACGACGTGGGTCGCGATGATACCGACCGACGTAACGTCGGCAGCCCACGGACGCGTCAGCGGCACCCGCTGGAGACGCGACGTCAGACTCCGGATGGTGGTCACCGCAGTGCGCGTCCTGCGGCGAGCTCCGTGCGCCAGGTTCGCGCGGCGCGCCAGCCGAGCAGGCGAGCGGCTTTGGCGGAGGAGAACGCGGGCGCAGTGCCGGTGAGCTCGGCCGCCGCCCGCGCGGTGCCGGGGTGGAACTGCGGCAGCAGCTCGCTCAGCGGGCGGCGGGCGAGCGCGTCGTCGGCGCCGACGAAGAACCGCTCGCCGTTCGGGATGTCGTCGAGGGCGTCGAGCAGGGCGTCGGCGAAGACTGCGACGTCGCGGGCATCGATGTAGTTGAAGAGCGCCGGTGCCGACAGGGCGGGGTCATCGAGGCGTTCGAGCACGGTGTGCCCCTGCTGGGTCGGAGCGCCGGCCCATTCCTCGGGGGCGATCACGTAGCAGGGGCGGAAGGATGCGAACCGCACGTCGTCGCCCGCCTGGCGCCGCAGCATGTCGATCGTCTGCTCGATCAGCAGCTTCGACAGGGCGTAGGCGTTCCACGGTTCGGTGGGCGATGTCTCGTCGAGGGGGAGGCGCTCGGGAGTCCAGCCGCGGGGTGCGCCGTAGCCGATCACCGTCGGGCTCGACGCTGCCACCACGCGGCGGATGCCTGCACGCACGGCTCCGCCGAGCACCGACTGCGCGAGGGCGGCGTTCGTGCGCAGGATCACGTCTTCGGGTGCGCTGAAGGGCACCGCGATCGCCGCGAGGTGGATCACCGCGTCAGCTCGTGTGCCCGCGAGCGCCGACGCCGTGGCATCCGCATCGGTCAGATCGAGGGAGAACTGAGTGATCCCGGCGCGGTCGAGGTGTGCGATCGGCTCTCTGTCGACGGAGATGAGCTCGTGTCCGGCATCCGCGAGTCCTGTCACGAGCGTGCGCCCGAGTCGCCCGGACCCGCCGGTGACGACGATCCTCATCGGCGTGCGAGCAGGGCGATCCCGAGCTCGTCGACCCTCACGGGGAGTCCGGTCTCGAGGGAGCGGTTGCCCGCGATGCCGACCGCGATGGAGCGGATGCCGTCTGTCCAGTCCGCCGGCCGCGCGAGCGGGTCATCGCCCGGACCTTCGAAGACATCGGACAGGAGCAGGGCGTCGCCGCCGCCGTGTCCGCCGTCGCCGCCGTCGATGGGCACCTCGTAGGCCGCTTCCCAGTGCCGCTGCACGAGTATGCGCTCGCCTTCAGGGCGCAGTGCGGTGGTGCCGTCGCCGCCCGAGAGGCTCGGGTCGATGTGGGGATGCAGGCCCTCACCGGCCAGCACGGCTCCGCGTTCGACGACCTCGAGCTCGACGCGGCCGAGCGTGCCGTTGACGGCGACGCGATAGCCCTCCCACGGCGAGTGCGCGTTCAGCGAGTACGACATGGTCGCGCCCGAGACGTAGTCGACGACGAGCGCGAGGTTGTCCTCGATCGTGATGCCCTCGCTGAACACGTCGAGGTCGCGCACGTAGCCGTCGTGCTGCTCGGCGTCGAGGTAGAGCGCGGTCAGGCGTTCGTCGGTGCGGAGGTCGAGTTCGAAGAGGTCGCCCCCGTCGTGGGTTCCTCGCGCCGGACGCTCGCCGAGGCCGCGGCCGGCCGCATTCTCGGCGCCGTAGAAGCGCAGACCGCCCGACGCGTAGACGCGGGTCGGCTGCGAGCGGATCCACCAGTTGACGAGGTCGAAGTGATGGCTCGACTTGTGCACGAGAAGACCGCCCGAGTTCTTCTTGTCCCGGTGCCAGCGGCGGAAGTAGTCGGCGCCGTGGTTGGTGTCGAGCATCCACTGGAAGTCGACGGAGGTGACCTGCCCGATCGTGCCGTCCTGGATGATCCGGCGCAGCGCGCTGTTGCGGGGGGAGTACCGGTAGTTGAACGTCAGCACCACCTGTCGGCCGGTGCGTTCGACGACCTCTTCGATGCGGGCCGCGCTCGCCGCGTCGATCGTCAGCGGCTTCTCGACCACGACATCGGCACCGGCCTCGAGCGAGCGGACGATCAGCTCGGCATGCAGATCGTCGCGCGAGCAGATGATGACCCGGTCGACGCGTTCGTCGCGGATCACCTGTTCGAGCTCGTCGGGGGTCGCGAGGCGGGGAGCGGAGGCGCCTGCGTCGACCGCGCGTCCGGAATGGAAGGCGGCGCGCACGGGGTTGGGCTCGACGATCGCAACCAGTTCGGCGCGGTCCCGGTGCGCTCCGGTGATCGCATCGACATACATCTGCGCGCGGACTCCGGCACCGGCCAGGGCATAACGGGTCTTCGTCATCGTGATCCTTCTGTGATCTCGAACTCAGGAAACGTTTTCTCGACGATAGCACAGGGCGGAAGCCGAGCACTCGGGCGGAGGCGGCTCAGTCCTCGCGCGGGGCGGAGGTGCTTCCGCGCACGACCAGGGTCGGCGTCAGCGTGAGCGCCGGGGTGGGTTCGCCGCCGGTGAGTTGGGCGTGCATGGCGGCCCAGGCTGCTGCGCCGAGATCGACAGCCGGAACCGCCGCGGTCGTGAGCGGCGGCGACGTGTAGGCGGCGAACGGGATGTCGTCGAAGCCGGTGATCGACAGCTGGCCCGGTACCTCGACGCGGCGCACGGTCAGCGCCGAGAGGAGGCCCATCGCGACGAGGTCGTTGTAGGCGATCACGGCGGTCGCACCGCTCGCGAGCACCTGATCGGCGACGGCCGTGCCGCTGTCGAAGTCGACCCCCGCGGTGATCTCCTCGACCTCGAGCCGGTCGAGCCGGGAGACCGCTGCGGCGATCGCCTCCTGTCGCGCCTTGTGCGTCACGCTGCGCGTCGCTCCGGCGAGATAGACCAGCCGGCGGTGGCCGAGAGACGTCAGATGGTCGACGATCTCGCGCATGCCCAAGCCGTAGTCGGCGCCGACGACGGGAGCGCTGATCTGCGGCCCGCGGTTGATCACGACGGCGGGGGAGAGCGCGGGCAGCAGCGTCGCGAGCTCCTCTTCGGGCATTCGAGGAGCGCACAGGATCACGCCGTCGGTGCGCAGTCGTGTCGCCCTGGCGAGCGCGTGCTCCTCGTCGAGATCTTCGCGGGAATCGGCGACGAGCACGTGGTAACCATCGGCAGTCGCTGCACGGCTGAGCCCGCGGAGGACCGCCTGGAAGGTCGGGTTCTCGAGATCCGGGATGACGACCGCGACCGTCTGGGTGCGGCCGAGCACCAGACTCCGAGCCACCGGGTTCGCGGTGTAGCCGAGTTCGGCGGCGGCGGCCCGCACGCGCTCCGCGAGAGCGTGGTCGACCGTGGGGTTTCCGTTCATCGCCCGTGACACGGTCGACAGCGAGACGCCGGCGAGCTTCGCGACGTCGGTGATGCCGGGGCGAGAGGATTCGCGTGCCATCAGCATCCCTCCATTCCGCGATCGGTCACGGCTGTCGTCATACTACGAGAAAACGTTCTACGAGGAGGATCGCGTGGCCGGAGCATCCGAAGACCGCATCGAGAAGCAGGATCGTCTCGCGCGAGTGCGGCGCGACGTCGATGGTGCGACGCTCGTGCTCACCTCGCACGAGGCGGTGTCGTGGTACCTCGAGGGCGCGCGCACGCATGTGTCGCTCGCGGGTCCGCCGGTGCTCGCGGTGCGCGCGGAGACGCACGGAGATGTGCTGTTCGTCGCCGCGAACGAGGCGGATCGACTGATCGCCGAAGAGCTGCTGCCGGAGGATGCCGAGCGCGTGGTGCGGGTGCCGTGGTGGATCCCGCCGTCGATCGCGGCGGCCGAGCGGTCGGGCGTTCCGGAGTCGCAGGTGGCGGCAGAGCTCCGCGCAGCGCGAGCGCGGATGCTGCCCGCCGAGACCGCGAGGTACCGAATCCTCGGGCGCGAGACGGCCGAGACCTTGACCGATGTGCTGAGCCGGGTCGGATCGGATCAGACCGAGCGCGCGGTCGCGGCGGTGGTCGCCGCGGAGTTCATCGCCCGGGGGATCGATCCGCTCGTCGTGCTCGTCGCCGGCGCTGATCGCGGTGCGTTCCGGCATCCGCTTCCGACCGCGGGCGTGCTCGGAGATCGGGCCATGGTCGTGGTGTGCGGTCGCCGTGACGGGCTGATCGCCAACGCCACCCGCTGGATCGGAGCACCTGTCGACGAGGAACCGCTGCTCGGCGTGGAGCGTGCTTTCCTCGACGCATCGGTGCCGGGCGCTCGCCTTGACGAGGCGTTCGCCGCGGGCACGGCGGCGTACGCCCGCTTCGGCTTCGACGCCGACGAGTGGCAGCGGCACCACCAGGGTGGGCCGAGCGGCTATGCCGGACGCGACCCCCGCGCTGCGGCGTCCACGGTCGATCGTCTCGTCGAGAATCAGGCGTTCGCGTGGAATCCGACCGCACCGGGGCTCAAGGTCGAGGACACCATGCTGCGCACGGCGGAGGGCTGGGACGTGCTGACGGTCGACGACCGCTGGCCGTCCGTCGAATATGAGGGACTGCGGCGTCCGGTCGCGAGGGCGTACTGGGCTCGCTGAGGGCGGCTCCTGCGGGACGGACGGCTGCTGATCATCCGCGTGTCAGGCGGCAGCCAACCGGGAATCGGTCAGCCATCCGTCCCGCAACGCTGCGCCGCGGACGGACCGGTCAGCCGCTCGTCGAGCTGCGCACGATCAGCTCGGGCGGGAACACGGTCTGCCGGGGGATGCTCTCAGGGTCGGCCGCCTCTTCGAGCACGATCCGCAGCGCGGTGCGCCCGATCATGCGGCTGGGCTGGCGGATCGATGACAGCGGGACTGCGGCGGCCGCGGCGAACGGGTTGTCGTCGAAGCCGATCAGAGCGATCTCCTGCGGCACGAGCAGGCGTCCACCGGCCACGAGCGACTGCAGCAGGCCGAGGGCGAGCAGGTCGTTCGCGGCGAAGAGAGCATCCGGCCACTCGCGGCGCGGGCGGGTGAGCAGGCGCGCGCCCGCGGCGACGCCCTCCTCGACGGTCATCGCCGCAGTCGGAACGACCTCGAGCTCGACGTGCACGGCCGCGTTCTCGGCCGCGGCACGAGCGCCGGCGAGACGGTCGGTGACCTGGCGCATGTCGAAGGGGCCGCCGACGAAGGCGATGCGCCGCCGACCTCCCTCGATCAGATGCTCGACCGCGAGCCGCCCGCCCGCGACGCTGTCGACCGAGACCGACGAGAACCCGCTGTCGGCGCTGAACCGGTCGACGAGCACCGTCGCGATGCCGCTCGCGCGGAACCTGCGCAGCTGCGTCATGACGTCGCCGTAGGGGGCGATGAGCAGACCGCGCACCTGCTGCTCGCGGAACAGATCGAGGTAGACCTTCTCCCGCGAGGGGTCGTCGTCGGTGTTGCCGTAGAGGATCGCGATGCCGTGGCTCGATGCCTCGTCCTCCGCCCCGCGCACGACGTCGTTGTAGAAGGGGTTCTGGCCGTCGAGCACCACGAATCCCACGGTCGTGCTGACACCGGCTCGCAGCTTGCGTGCCGCGTCATTGCGCACATAGCCGAGTTCTTCGATCGCCTGCGTGACACGTTCGACCGAGTCGCTGGAGACCTCGTCCGGCCGATTCAACACGTTCGAGACCGTGCCGACGGAGACGCCCGCACGGACGGCGACATCGCGGATGCTGATCGGCATTCGGCTGTCCTCTCGTCGTCGGGCGGATCACGCTTCGGCATCGGGGGTTGACCTGAGACCGGCATCACATACACTAGCCTGAAACGAGCTTGAATCGATTCAGGTAAAGTTCATTCCGATCATCATCCCCCTCAACGGAGAGGAAAGCCAGTGGTAGACGCAGCCTCCGCCCGCAGCGCTCCCCCCACCGCGCTCGAGCTGCATCGGGTCGTGAAGTCCTTCGGCCCCGTCGTCGCGCTCCGCTCCGGCAGCCTGACGCTCCGCCCCGGTTCCATCCACGCCCTCATCGGCGAGAACGGAGCGGGCAAGTCCACGCTCGTGAAGATCATGGCCGGTCTCTACCGTCGTGACTCGGGGGACTTCCGCCTGCACGGCGAAGACGTCGACTTCACCAGCACGGCCCAGTCGAAGGCCGCAGGCATCGCGGTCATCTACCAGGAGCCGACGCTGTTCCCCGATCTCTCGGTGACCGAGAACATCTTCATGGGGCGTCAGCCCACCGGACTCCTCGGACGCATCGACCGCAAAGCCATGCGCACCGAGGTCGACCAGATCTTCCGTCGCCTGGGAGTGACGCTCGACCCCGACCGCATCACCGAGGGTCTCTCGATCGCCGACCAGCAGATCATCGAGATCGCCAAGGCCATCTCGCTCGACGCGAGCGTGCTGATCATGGACGAGCCGACCGCGGCGCTCAGCGGCGTCGAGGTCGACCGTCTGTTCGCCGTCGCGCGGAGTCTCCGCGACGAGGGCCGCGCGATCCTCTTCATCTCGCATCGCTTCGACGAGGTGTTCGACCTGTGCGACACGGTGACCGTGATGCGCGACGGCGCCTACATCGACACGACCCCGATCGCCGAGACCACGGTCGACGACCTGGTCAGGCAGATGGTCGGTCGCGACGTCACCGAGCTCTTCCCCAAGCAGGAGGCCGCGATCGGCGAACCGCTGCTCGAGGTCACCGGCCTCACCCGCCCCGGTGTCTTCCACGACATCTCCTTCACCGTTCGCGCGGGCGAGATCGTCGCCCTGGCCGGCCTCGTCGGGGCAGGGCGCTCCGAAGTCGCCCGTGCCGTCTTCGGCGTCGATCCGTACAGCGACGGAGAGGTGCGGATGCTCGGCGCAGGCGTCGCACGCCGCAACCCCACCGCGGCGATGCGCAGCGGCCTCGCGCTCGTCCCCGAGGACCGCCGCAAGCAGGGGCTCGTCATCGATGCGGGTGTCGGCGGCAACATCACTCTCGCGATCCGTCGGCGCCTGTCGAAGTGGGGTCTGATCACCAGCGGCATCGAGAACCGTGCGGCGAAGGAGTGGGCATCGCGCCTCGAGGTCAAGACGCACGCGCTCGACACCGTCGCCGCCACCCTCTCGGGCGGAAACCAGCAGAAGGTCGTGCTGGCCAAGTGGCTGGCAACCGACCCGCGGGTGCTGATCATCGACGAGCCGACACGAGGCATCGATGTCGGCACGAAGTCCGAGGTGCACCGCCTGCTCTCGCAGCTCGCGGGCGAGGGCCTCGGGATCCTGATGATCTCGTCGGAGCTCCCCGAAGTCCTCGGCATGGCAGACCGCGTGCTCGTGATGCGCGAAGGGCGCATCACCGCCGAGATCTCCCGCGACGACGCCACCAGCGAGAACGTCATGTTCGCCGCCACCCACTCATCGGAGCTGCAGTCATGAGCCTCACCACCGCGCCGGCGGCCGCCGCTCCGGCGATCGCCAAGAAGCCGGGCGGCATCGGCCGTGCACGGGAGTTCGGCATCCTCGCCGCCCTCGTGCTCGTCGTGATCGCCGCCACGGTGAAGAACCCCAACTTCCTGTTCAGCGCCGACGGCTGGCGCGACCTGCTGCTGACGCCGTCGATCCTCATGCTCGTCGCGGTCGGCCAGGCCATCGTGATCATCACCCGCAACGTCGACCTCTCGGTCGGCTCGGTCATGGGCCTGACGGCATATCTCACCGGACGCCTCTTCGTCGACGTGCCCGGCATCCCGATCGTCGTCGTCGTGATCGCAGCCGTGCTGCTCGGAGCCTTCCTCGGTCTCGTGAACGGCGCCCTGGTCGCATTCGCCAAGGTGCCGGCGATGGTGATCACACTCGGCACGCTCTATGCCTACCGCGGCATCAACGTGCTGTGGACCGGCAGCGATCGCATCAACGCCTCCGACATGCCGAAGGACTTCCTCGCGCTCGGCACCCAGCAGATCCTCTTCATCCCGGTGCTGTCGATCGTCGCGGTGATCGTGCTCGCACTGGCCGCCTGGTATCTGCGCAACACCAGGGGCGGCCGCGAGTACTACGCGATCGGATCCGACCCCTCGGCCGCCGAGCTCTACGGCCTCAAGGTCACCCGCCGGGTGCTCTCCGCGTTCGTGCTCTCCGGCGCGCTCGCCGGGCTGGCCGGCGTCTTCTACGCCGCGCGCTACGGATCGATCAGCTCACAGGCCGGCAGCGGCTGGGAGTTGGATGCGGTCGGCGCGGCCGTGATCGGCGGCATCGCGATCACCGGCGGTGTCGGCACGGTCTGGGGTGCGGCCATCGGCGCCATGCTCCTGATGACCATCAACCGCGCACTGCCGATTCTCGGCATCCCCGACTTCTGGCAGCGCGCCGTGGTCGGCGTGCTCATCATCGGGGCCATCGTGCTCGACCGGGTGCTCGCGGTCAGACAGAGACGCCAGCTCATCGAAGCGAGGGACGAATCATGACCACGGCAACGACGACCACGTCGACGCGCGTCATCCGCGACTACGACCGGCCCCTGTGGCGTCGCATCTTCGTCAACCGCGAGTTCGCGATCATCGCGCTGCTCGTGCTGGTGGCGATCGTCGCGGCCGTCACGATCCGCGGCTTCGCGCAGCCGATCACGGCGAACTACCTCCTGCTCGATGTCGCGCCCATTCTGCTGATCGCGCTGCCGATGACGCTCGTGATGATCACCGGCGAGATCGACCTGTCGGTCGGCTCCATGGTCGGACTCGCCAGCGTCGTGACCGGTGTGCTCACCGAGTCGGGTGCGCCGTTCGAGGTCGCAGCCCTGGCGGCGCTGCTGGTCGGAGTCGTGGGAGGGGCCTTCAACGGCTTCCTCGTCACGGTCGTCGGCCTGCCCTCGCTCGCCGTCACGATCGGCACACTCGCGCTCTTCCGCGGCCTCGCGGTCGGCCTGCTCGGCACCACCGCGGTCACCGACTTCCCGGAGACGTGGACGGCGCTGGCGAAGGCGAAGATCGCCGGCACGACGATCCCGTACATCGTGATCCCGTTCCTGATCCTGCTGGTGCTGTTCGCCGTGCTGCTGCACTTCACCCCCTTCGGTCGGGGCATCTTCGCGATCGGACTCTCGAAGGACGCAGCGCGCTTCTCGGGCGTCGATGTCGAACGCACGAAGTTCATCCTGTTCGTGCTCTCGGGTGTCGTCGCCGCGTTCGCCGGCATCTTCTACACGCTGCGGTTCGGCAGCGCCCGCGGAGACAACGCCACCGGCCTCGAACTGCAGGTGATCGCGGCCGTCGTGCTCGGCGGAGTCTCGGTCTTCGGCGGACGGGGTCACCTGCACGGCGTCGTCGCCGCGGTGCTCCTGATCGGGGTGCTCGGCAGCAGCCTGCGCCTCGCCGGCGTCACCTCCGACGTCATCAACATCATCACCGGCGGTCTGCTGATCTTCTCGGTCGTCGCAGCCAGCGTCCTCGCCTGGGCGCAGCGCGTCAGGTCGAAGGCCGGCCCGCCCCTCCGCGTAGCGGCCTCTCCCGCACCATGAGGCAGCCTCTCATCGTCGGCACCCGCCAGCGGTGATCATCACGAAAGGAAGAACAATGACGTTTGCACGCAAGAAGATCGCGGGGTTCGCGGCGGTCGCCGTGGCCGCAGCGCTCGTGCTGAGCGGCTGCGCCGACACCAGCGGCGGCACCGGCGGCTCGGGTTCGGGCGAGGGCGAAGGCGGCGGGTCCGACAACCTGTCGATCACGTTCCTGCCCAAGAACCTCGGAAACCCCTACTTCGACACCTCGAGCGAGGGCGGCAAGACGGCCGTCGACGAGTTCGGCGGCACGTTCGCCGAGGTCGGCCCGGCCGAGGCCACGCCCGACGCGCAGGTCAGCTACATCAACACCGCGACGCAGCAGGCCGTCGGTGCGCTGGTCGTCTCGGCCAACGACCCCAAGGCGATCTGCGATGCGCTGAACGAGGCTCGCGACGCCGGCGTCAAGGTCGTCACCTTCGACTCCGACACGAACCCCGAGTGCCGTGACCTGTTCATCAACCAGGCCGACTCCGAGGGCATCGCCAAGGTGCAGGTCGACCTGATCGCCGACCAGATCGGTGGAGCGGGCGAGGTCGCGATCCTGTCGGCATCCGCCAACGCGACCAACCAGAACGCGTGGATCGAACTCATGGAGGAGTACGTCGCCAGCGAGTACCCCGACATCACCATCGTCGAGACCGTCTACGGCGACGACGACGACCAGACGTCGTTCGACAAGACTGCGGCCCTGCTGCAGAGCCACCCGAACCTGAAGGGCATCATCTCGCCCACCACGGTCGGCATCGCGGCTGCCGCGCGCTACGTCTCGACCTCGGACTACAAGGGCAAGGTCGCGATCACCGGTCTCGGCACCCCGAACCAGATGCGCGAGTACGTCGAAGACGGCACCGTCACCGCGTTCGCGCTGTGGAACCCGGCCGACCTCGGCTACCTGGCGGCCTTCGCGTCCAAGGCGCTGATCGAGGGCGAGATCACCGGCGAAGAGGGCGACACCTTCGAAGCCGGCGAGCTCGGCGAGTACACGGTCGGCGCTGACGGCGTCGTGCTGCTCGGCGACCCGTTCGAGTTCAACGCAGAGAACATCGGCGAGTTCGACTTCTGAGTCGGGTTCGTCGGGGGCGTCGGGCTTCGGCCCGGCGCCCCTTTCGTGTGCCGGGGGCAGGGCGCAGCGCTCCGCCCGTCCTGCGAGTGTCCCGCGCGACACACGTGCATGCCGAAGCACGGATGGATGCCGAGAAAGGGTGTTCTCGGCATCCATCCGTGATCCGGGCAGCCGACTGCGCACAGTGGCGTCAGCCGCCCGAGCGGTGCGAGCGGGTCAGCGCGGGTCGAAGCGCTCGGGCTCGTGGGTCGCGGCGACGAGTGCTCGCAGCTCCTCGAGGGAGTCGGGAGCGGCGCCCAGAGCGCGCGCCTGCACGAGCACGTTGCCGAGAGCGGTCGCCTCGACGGGGCCCGCGAGCACGGGAAGACCGGTGCGATCGGCCGTCGCCTGGCACAGCAGGCGGTTCAGCGAGCCGCCTCCGACCAGGTGGATGCTGTCGAGCTCGCGCCCTGACAGATCGGATGCCGTCTGCACGGCACCCGCGAATGCCGTGGCGATCGACTCGACGATCGACCGTGCGAACGCGGGCCTCGATGACGGCGCTTCTGACCCGAGCAGCGCCGTGATGCGCGCGGGCATGTCTCCCGGTGCGCTGAGCGAGGAGTCGTCGGCGTCGAAGATCGGCACGTCGCCCGTGACCGCGGATGCCGCAGTCAGCAGCTCGGACAGGTCGATCGACGTTCCGTCTTCCGTCTCCCACGCGCGCACGGTCTCGCTGAGCAGCCAGAGGCCGGTGACGTTGTGCAGGAACCGGTAGCGGCCGTCGACGCCGAGCTCGTGCGTGAAGTTGGCCCCGCGCGCAGCATCGGTCAGCACCGGTTCGGTCAGCTCGACGCCGACCAAGCCCCAGGTGCCGCACGAGATGTACGCGGAGTGCGGGGTCGACAGCGGAGCGGCGACGACGGCGGATGCCGTGTCGTGCGAGCCGACCGCGATCACGGGCAGCTCCTTGCCGACGCGTTCAGCGAGCTCGGGTCGCAGGGTGCCGATCGTCTCGCCCGGATCGACGAGCGTCGGCAGGATGCCCGACGGGATGCCGAGGCGCTCGGCCAGCTCGCTGTCCCACTCGCCCGATTCGACGCCGAGCAGTCCGGTGGTCGAGGCATTCGTGCGTTCGGCGACGGACGTTCCGGTGAGCAGGAAGGCGATGAGGTCGGGGATCAGCAGCGCCGTGTCGGCGTCGGCGAGACGCGCGTCGACCCCGTACTGATAGAGCGTGTTGAACGGCAGGAACTGCAGCCCGTTGCGCTGATACAGCTCGGCGAAAGGCGCCTCGGCGTGCACCTCCGCGACGCCGCGCACGGTGCGGTCGTCGCGATAGTGGAACGGCTCAGCGAGAAGCCCGCCGTCCTTCACGAGGCCGTAGTCGACGGCCCACGAATCGATGCCGATGCTCTCGATGCCCGGCTCGCGACGAACGGCCTCGGCGAGGCCTGCGACGACATGCTCGTAGAGAGCGCCGAAGTCCCAGTGCAGTCCGTCTTCGCGCTCGACGGGCCCGTTCGGGAACCGTGAGACGAGCTCGAGGTCGAGCCGGCCGTCGCCGATCCGCCCGATCATGACGCGACCGCTGGTCGCCCCGAGGTCGACGGCGGCGACGGCGCGGACAGTCATCGCAGGAACGCCGCGGCGACGCCGGAGTCGACCGGGATGTGCAGACCGGTCGTGCGGCTGAGCTCGGGGCCCGTCAGCACATAGACGGCATCCGCGACGTTCTCGGGAACGACCTCGCGCTTGAGGATCGTGCGGTTGGCGTAGAACTGACCGAGGTCCTCCTCGGCGACGCCGTAGGTCGCGGCGCGGTTCGCGCCCCAGCCCGAGGCGAAGATGCCAGAGCCGCGCACGACGCCGTCGGGGTTGATGCCGTTGACGCGGATGCCGAACTCGCCGAGCTCGACGGCCAGCAGTCGCACCTGGTGGGCCTGGTCGGCCTTGGTCGCCGAGTACGCGATGTTGTTCGGGCCGGCGAAGACGGAGTTCTTCGACGAGATGTAGATGATGTCTCCGCCGAGCTTCTGGTCGATCAGCACGCGGGCTGCCGCCTTCGACACGAGGAACGAGCCCTTGGCCATGACATCGTGCTGCAGATCCCAATCCTTCTCGGTGGTCTCGAGCAGCGGCTTCGAGAGCGAGAGTCCGGCGTTGTTGACGACGAGGTCGACGCCGCCGAACGCGAGCACGGCGTCGTTCAGCGCGGCCTGGATCGCATCGGCGTCGGCGACGTTCGCCGCGACGCCGATAGCGACGTCGGTGTTGCCGAGCTCGGCCGCGGCGGCCTGGGCCTTCTCGAGGTCGAGGTCGGCGATGACGACGCAGGCGCCCTCGGCCGCGAGGCGGGTGGCGATGGCCTTGCCGATGCCGCTGGCAGCCCCGGTGACGAACGCGATGCGGCCCTGGTGCGACTTCGGCTTCGGCATGCGCTGGAGCTTCGCCTCTTCGAGCGCCCAGTACTCGATGTCGAACTTCTCGGCGTCGGAGATGGGGGAGTAGGTCGACAGCGCCTCGGCCCCGCGCATGACGTTGATCGCGTTGACGTAGAACTCGCCGGCGACGCGGGCGGTCTGCTTGTTCGCCCCGTACGAGAACATGCCGATGCCGGGAACGAGCACGATGAGCGGGTCGGCGCCGCGGATCGCCGGAGACTCGGCCGTCGCGTGCGCGTCGTAGTAGGCCTGGTAGTCGGCGCGGTACTCGGCGTGCAGCTCGTGCAGGCGGGCGATCTGCTCGTCGAGGGATGCCGTGACGGGCAGGTCGAGGATCAGCGGCTTGACCTTGGTGCGCAGGAAGTGGTCGGGGCAGCTGGTGCCGAGAGCGGCGAGCTCGGGGGCCCGGTCGGAGGCGAGGAAGTCGAGCACGACGTCGGAGTCGGCGAAGTGGCCGACCATCGGCTTGTCGGTCGACGCGATGCCGCGGACGGTGCCGGCGAGGGCGGCGGCGCGCTCACGACGCTCGGCTTCGGGGAGGGCCTCGAAGCCGGCACGGACACCGCCGAACGGGTCGGCCTTGCCGTTGGCCTCGATGTAGGCGGCGGCGGTGTCGATGATCCACAGCGAGTTGGCCTCGGCCTCCTCCGACGTGTCACCCCAGGCCGTGATGCCGTGTCCACCGAGGATCGTGCCGATCGCCTGCGGGTTCTTCTCCTTGATCGCGGCGATGTCGAGTCCGAGCTGGAAGCCCGGGCGACGCCACGGCACCCACACGACCTTGTCGCCGAAGATCTTCGCGGTCAGCTCTTCGCCGTCGGCGGCGGTGGCGATCGCGATGCCCGAGTCGGGGTGCAGGTGGTCGACGTGTGCGGCATCGACGAGGCCGTGCATCGCGGTGTCGATCGACGGGGCGGCGCCGCCCTTGCCGTGCAGGCAGTAGTCGAACGCGGCGACCATCTCGTCTTCTCGGTCGAGGCCGGGATACACGTCGACGAGCGCGCGCATGCGGTCGAGGCGCAGCACAGCCAGGCCCTGCTCCGTGAGGGTCCCCAGGTCTCCGCCCGATCCCTTGACCCACATCAGCTCGACAGGCTGACCGGTGACCGGGTCGGTCTCGGTGCCCTTGGCCGACGTGTTGCCGCCCGCGTAGTTGGTGTTCTTGGGATCGGCGCCCAGGCGGTTCGACCGCTCGATGAGGGCGGCGGCGGTGGGGTTGGTCATGAC
The DNA here is from genome assembly GCF_000834175.1 of Microbacterium sp. MEJ108Y. Classification (NCBI taxonomy): domain Bacteria; kingdom Bacillati; phylum Actinomycetota; class Actinomycetes; order Micrococcales; family Microbacteriaceae; genus Microbacterium; species Microbacterium sp. MEJ108Y. The sequence continues at coordinate 76,820 of NZ_JXQX01000004.1, forward strand.
TGTTCCTTGTGCTCGGAGGACGTGGCGAGGATGCGGGCGGCGAAGCGATCGATCGATGCGGTCGCCGCCGCGAGTTCTGGCTGGTTGAGGTGGCCGTGGCGGGTGTTCGGCTCGGTGGAGATGTCGAGGGCGATGCCGGCGTCGCGCAGCAAGGCGCCGAACGCCTCGCCCGAGACGCGGAGCTCGTCGACCTCGCCGTTGATCATGATCGTGGCGGGGAAGTGCGAGAGCTGAGCGGGGGATGCCGTGCCCGGAACGGCGTAGACCTCGGCAGCCGAGACCGGGCCTCCGAGATAGTTCTCATACATTCCACGCACGGCTTCGGGGCCGAAGGTGTCGGCCTCGGGGTCGGCATCGAGTGCGGCGCGAAGTGCAGCATCCGGTGTGCCCTGCACGGCATGCAGCGTCGGGTAGGCGAGCACTGCGAGTGCCGCGAAAGGGCCTGCGCCATGGCTGAGACGGAGTGCCGCACCGGTCGCGAGGTTGCCGCCGGCACTCGCACCGCCGATCGACCACGGGCCTTCCGCGAGATCGGAGGCGACTGCCCATCGGAACGCGTGCTCCACTTCGTCGGAGGCGACGGGGTAGTGCACGCCCTCGCGTTCGGGTGCGTCCGCCGCAGCGGCCCAGACACGAGGGAACGGAGCGAGGGCGTAGTCCACCGAGACCACGACGATGCCGCGATCGGCGAAGCTCCGCGCGACCCAGTCGGCTTCGGGCATGTCGATCTCGCCCGCGGCGAATCCGCCGCCGTGCACCCAGACCAGCCCGGGCCCCGCGGGGTTCTCCGGCTCGTACACGCGCACGCGCAACGGTCCATGCGGACCGTCGAGCACCTGGTCTCTCACAGCGTCATCCGTTCTGTCGATGGGACGTCGGGGCGCGGGGATCGGCTCCCGCACCCCGACGAGTCAGGATGCGCGCTCAGGCGCCCCAGCCGGCCTGCACGCCGCCGACGCGGTCGGCAGCGATCTTCTGCTGGTAGCCCGACTCGGCGTAGGCCTTCATCGGGTCGGCGGCGAGTCCGCGCGACTCGCGCCACTCGGCCAGGGCCGGGCGCACATCGGTGTAGAACGCGTCCATGAACACGGCGTTGGCGGCCAGCACGTCGCCCGACTTCTGCGCGGCGGTCAGCGCATCGCGGTCGACGATCAGCGCGCGGGCCGTCATCTCCTGCACGTTGAGCACCGAGCGGATCTGACCGGGGATCTTGTCTTCGACGTTGTGGCACTGGTCGAGCATGAACGCCACGTCGGGGTTGTTCAGGCCGCCGCCGCGGACGACCTCGAACAGGATGCGGAACAGCTGGAACGGGTCGGCCGCGCCCACGATGAGGTCGTCGTCGGCGTAGAAGCGCGAGTTGAAGTCGAACGAGCCGAGCTTGCCCAGGCGCAGCAGCTGCATGACGATGAACTCGATGTTCGTGCCGGGGGCGTGGTGGCCGGTGTCGAGGCACACCATGGCCTTGTCGCCGAGCGACGAGACCTGGGCGTACGACGTGCCCCAGTCGGGAACATCGGTGTGGTAGAAAGCCGGCTCGAAGAACTTGTACTCGAGCACGAGGCGCTGGTCGTCGCCGAGGCGCGCGTAGATCTGCTGGAGCGACTCCTGCAGGCGGTCCTGACGGCCGCGCAGGTCGGCCTGGCCCGGGTAGTTCGAGCCCTCGGCGAGCCAGATCTTCAGGTCGCGGCTGCCCGTGGCATCCATCACATCGATGCAGGCGAGGTGGTGGTCGATCGCCTTCTGACGGATCGTCGGGTCCTCATGGGTCAGGGCTCCGAACTTGTAGTCGTCGTCCTGGAATGTGTTCGAGTTGACCGTGCCGAGGGTGACGCCGAGGTCTTCGGCGTGCTTGCGGAGGTCGGAGAACGAGTCGACGAGGTCCCACGGGATGTGCAGAGCCACCGAGGGGGCGAGCGCGGTGTACTTGTTGACCTGCGCGGCATCCGCGATCTTCTCCCACGGGTCGCGCGGCGTGCCGGGCGTGCCGAACACCTTGAACCGGGTGCCGGAGTTGCCGAACGCCCAGCTGGGGAGTTCGATGCCCTGCTGCTCGAGAGCGGCGAGGTTGTCGGACGAGAGGATGCTCATGAGGCGCTGCCTTCGGTGTCGTTGCGGTTGTCGTTGTCGGTGTCGGGTTCGGGGGAGCCGCCGGCGTGGGCGAGCTGGTCTTCGAGGTGGAACACCTCGGTGAGCGCGGTGGCTGCCTGGTCGGGGCGGCCCTCGAGATCGACGAAGAAGCGCCCCATCTCGGCCTCCCAGCGCGCGGCGACGGAGGATGCGGCGAGGTAGGCCTGCGCTGCGGCATCGTCGTCGGTCTCGTAGTAGCCGACGAGCGTGCCGCCCTCCGCCAGGAACAGCGAGTAGTTGCGTCGGCCTGCGGCCGCGATCTCGGCCAGCATCTCGGGCCAGACGGGGGAGTGACGGGCGAGGTATTCGTCGAGCAGTTCAGGACGCACCTGCAACTGGAACGCGACGCGGGTCATGGGTGGTCTCTCTTCATCGAGGTTTTGAATCGTTTCATTCAATGTCTCAACACTAGACAGAGCCGATGGCCGTGTCAAGTGAAGGTCGGCGGCTACAGGGCCGCGACGATCGCGTTGTCGAGCTCGTCGGCGTCGACGCCGGGGCGCACCGCCGCGTTCGTGAGCAGCACCCAGCAGATCCCTGCGCCGGGGTGCACCCAGAACTCGGTGCCGGCCCAGCCGCCGTGGCCGTAGACGTCGCGGTCGACGAGCCCGGGCGCCCGCGAGCGCAGGTTGAACGCGAACCCCCAGTCCTGCCCGCGCCCGTCGGGGTAGGGGTCGAGGCGGGGGATGTCGCCGGTCAGCGGGCGCAGCATCATCGCCAGGCCGGCGGGAGACAGGATGCCGTCGCGCTCGCCGCGGCCGATGCGCAGCAGCTCGGCGCCGAGATGGAGCAGGTCCTCTGCGCGACCCAGCATCCCCGCACCGGGCGCACGCGTCGCGTGGAACCGGTCGAGGTCGAGCCCGCCCGCCGCGGCATCAGGGACGCCGACCGACTGCGCGGTGTCGAGGGTCAGTCCGATCGCGCCGATGCGGTGGGCCCACTCGAGGGTCCCGGCATCCCACGTCGTGTCGGTCGCGTGTTCGATCAGCGCGGCGATGCCCTCGAAGGCGATCGTCGAGTAGCGCGAGGCCGTTCCCGCAGCGAAGTCCCGCCCTCTCGTGAGCAGCTCCTGGCGCAGCGGCAGAGCCGTGTCGAGGGCGGGCTCGGAGATCCCGGAGGTGTGCGATGCGAGGTGCCGGAGTCGCACGATGTCATCGCGGGACGATCCGAAATCGGGCAGCGCATCAGTGAGGGGAGTGTTCGGTGTGAGCAGACCGCGCTCGATGGCTCTCGTCGCGGTGATGCCGGTGAGCACCTTGGTGATCGAGAACAGCGGGTACACGGCATCGGTCGCTGCCCCGAATCCCTCGAGGTCGACGATCCCGTCGGCGGTCGCCATGCCGAGCACCGCTGTCGGCAGGTGTTCCGCCTGCACGTGACGGCGCGCCCAGTCGAATGCTGCGTCGAAGGTCATGTGTGCTCCTGCCGATTCGGGGGTCGCGCTTCCGTGAGAGGTGCGGTGACTCTACGATAGGACCATGGCACAGAAAGCGCTTTCCCATCCGACCGCGCTCATCGATGGGAATCATCCGACTCGCTCTGTGCTGCGCCTCATCGCCCGCCGGCCCTGGCGGCTGACCTTCGCGATCACCGCGTTCGCGATCAAGGAGATTCCGCTCTGGTTCCTGCCGGTGATCACCGCGGCGATCATCGACGTGGTGGCGAGCGACGGCGAGGTGACCGAGGTGCTGTGGTGGTTCGCGCTCGCCGCGGTGCTCCTGCTGCAGAACTACCCCAACCACATCATCTACACGCGCAACTTCATGACCGTGGTGCGAGACCTCGGCGCCGACCTGCGCAACGCCCTCACCGCCCGACTGCAGAGTCTCTCGATCGGATATCACACGCGGATGAGCTCGTCGATCGTGCAGACGAAGGTCGTGCGCGACGTCGAGAACGTCGAGCTGATGCTGCAGCAGGTCACGCATCCGCTGCTGTCATCGACCATGGTGATGCTCGGTGCACTCGGGATGACGGCGATCACGGTGCCGCAGTTCCTTCCCGTCTATGCCCTCGCCGTGCCGATCGCCATCGGCATCCGCTATGGCATGCGCAATCGCTCGCAGAGTCGCAACGAGGTCTTCCGCCGCGAGATCGAGGCGCTGTCTGCCCGGGTCGGCGAGATGGCGTCGCTGATCCCGGTGACCCGCGCTCACGGACTCGAGGAGACGGCGATCAGCCGTGTCGCGGGCGGTGCAGACGGAGTCCGCAAGGCGGGCCTCGACCTCGACCTGCTGAACGGCAGGGTGGCGTCGATCTCGTGGGTGGCGATGCAGCTGCTCGGCGTCGCCTGCCTCATGCTCGCGGCCGTGTGCGCGCTCACCGGTTTCCTGCCGATCACGCCCGGCGAGGTCGTGATGCTCTCGAGCTACTTCACCCTGTTGACCGGCGGGCTCACCCAGCTGCTGATGCTCATTCCGGTCGGAGCCCGCGGCCTCGAGTCGGTGCGCTCGATCGCCGAGGTGCTTCAGGAGCCCGACGTCGAGCAGAACTCCGGCAAGCGCATGGTCTCGACGGTGGCGGGCGAGATCGTGCTGGATGCGGCGAGCCACCGGTATGCGGATGCCGACGATGACGCCCTGTTCGAGATCGATCTGCGCATCGCTCCCGGCGAGACGGTCGCGTTCGTCGGGTCGTCGGGATCGGGGAAGTCGACGCTCCTCAACCTCGTGCTCGGGTTCGTCCGACCCACGAGCGGTCGCATCAGGCTCGACGGTCAGGACATGCAGGAGCTCGACCTGCGGACAGTGCGCCGATCGATCTCGGTCGTCCCTCAGGAGTCGGTGCTGTTCGAGGGCTCGGTCTTCGACAACATCGCCTACGGCATGCCGGATGTCACGCCGGATCGGGTGGAACGGGCTCTGCGAGACGCAAACGCGTGGGAGTTCGTGAACGAGCAGCCGCAGGGGTGGCACACCGTCGTCGGCGAGCGAGGCGCGCGCCTCTCGGGTGGTCAGCGGCAGCGGCTGGCGATCGCCCGCGCCCTCGTGCGCGACCCGCGGATCCTGCTGCTCGACGAGGCGACGAGCGCCCTCGACCCCGAGTCCGAAGGGCTCGTCAAGGAGGCGCTCGAAAGGCTCATGCGCGGTCGCACGACGCTCGTGGTCGCGCACCGCCTGTCGACGATCCGCCAGGCCGACCGCATCGTCGTGCTCGAACGCGGACGCATCGTCGAGCAGGGTTCGCACGACGAGCTGCTCGCCGCAGACGGGCGATACGCTCGGTTGCACCTGGTGCAGAACGGCATGAGATGACCCCGACTCTCCGTCCTGAGGAGGACCCATGACGTCAGACAAGAGACTTCGCGCTGCCCTGGTGGGCACCGGAGCCGTGGCCAACTCGCACGCCCGCGCCGTCGCCGCGTACCCGCGCGCAGAGCTCGTCGCCGTCGCCGATCTCAGCCTCGAGAAGGCCCAGGAGTTCGCCGGCAGATACGGCATCGCTGCCGCCTACGGCGACCTCGACGAGATGCTCGCCGCCGAGCAGCCCGACGTCGTGCTCATCTGCACGCCGCCGGCTCCGCACCGCGAGCAGTCGCTCGCCGCGTTCGCATCGGGTGCGCATGTGGTCGTCGAGAAGCCGCCGGCGCCGTCGCTCGATGAGCTCGACGACATGCGGGCCGCCGCCGATGCCGCCGGCAGACAGCTTGCGGTCGTCTTCCAGCAGCGCACCGGAACGGCCGCCGCACACGTGCGCTCGTTGCTGCAGAGCGGCGCGCTCGGACGCCCCCTGGTCGCCGTGTGTCAGACGCTCTGGTTCCGCGACGCCGACTACTTCGCGGTGCCGTGGCGCGGCAAATGGGCGACCGAGGGCGGTGGCACGACGCTCGGTCACGGCATCCATCAGATCGACCTGCTCGCGCACCTGCTGGGCGACTGGTCGTCGGTGCAGGGCAGGCTCTGGCGCCTCGACCGCGAGACCGAGACCGAGGACGTCTCGACCGCGACGATCGTGTTCGACCGGGGCGTGGTCGCTCAGCTGATCACCAGTGCGGTGTCGCCCCGAGAGGCGAGCTCGATCCGCATCGACACGCAGAAGGCCACGATCACGGTCGATCACGTCTACGGGCACGGCCACGAGAACTGGCGGATCACCGCGGCGCCGGGCTTCGAATCCGAGGCCGAGGGGTGGGGATTCCCGGATGCCGAGGAGCGCAGCGATCACGAGCCGCTGCTGCGTGACGTCTTCGACGCTCTGCTCGACGGCGGGCCGCTGCCGGCGACCGCGGACGCGCCTGCTCGTTCGCTCGAGATCGTGGCGGGGATCTACGCTTCGGCCGCGGCTGACGGCGCCGTGATCACCCCCGAGATCCTGGCCGCACACCCCACCCACCGCGCCGGTTTCGCGAGCCCGGTCACCGATCTGCGCCGATGAGAGAGCTCTATCGCGACCCCGTCTACGACGGCGTCACCGACCCGAGAGTCGTGATCGACGCGGACGGGCTGTGGTGGATGTTCTATACACAGCGCCGGGCGAGCCTCGAGGACGCCGGGCCGGGGGTCTCCTGGATCCACGGAAGCCGCATCGGCGTCGCGACCTCGGAAGACGGAGTGGACTGGCGCTACGACGGCACTCTGGAGCCGGCGGCATCCGGCCTCGGTCTGGTGCCCGGGCCACCGCCCCGCGAGGTCGACCGCACCCACTGGGCGCCCGAGGTCGTCTGGGACGGTGAGCGCTGGCGCATGTACCTCACGGAGATCGACGGCATCCCCGATCGCTGGCCCGGTTTCGCGCGCTCGATCGTCGAGTACCTCTCAGATGACCTCCGTCGTTGGGAACGACGCGGTCCGCTCGCGTTGAGCAGCGATCGGGTCATCGACGCAGCGGTCGCGCGCACCCCCGACGGACGGTGGCGCCTCTGGTACAAGGACGAGGCGGCGGACTCGGTCACGATGGTCGCGTCATCCGTCGACCTCGACGACTGGCGTCTCGACGGCGTCGCGATCGGCGGACGTCCCCATGAGGGGCCGACGGTCTTCGACCTCGGCGGATTCTGGTGGATGATCGTCGACGAATGGCGCGGGATGGGCGTGTACCGCTCCGAAGACGGCATCCGGTGGGCCCGTCAGGGTGGTGAGGATGCCGTCATCCTCGCCCATGCTCCCGGGGGAGGGCACGGCAATCACGGCGCTCAGGTGCACCGCGGAGACGACCTCTGGTTCTACTTCTTCGCCACCGCGGAGGCAGCACCGGTGCACGCCGCGACGGGTGAGCGGAGGCGCGCGGCGGTATATCGGTTGGGTCTCGAGGTCGAGGCCGGGAACCTCGTCGTGAAAGACTGGAAGATCCCGCGGTAATCGATGTAATCGTCGTCGCGAATTGCCGGTTGCGAAACGTTTCAATCTGGATTAGCGTGCAGGTAAGCGTTTTCCCCGCACTATGGAGATCGCTCCCCGCACCACATGGACACAGGCGTTCCGCGGCATTGCCGAACGAGGACGTTCACCAGAGAGGACAACGATGTTCAGCAAGAAGCGTCTGGCGGCCGCAGCGGCCGTCGCCACCAGCGCAGCGCTGGTACTCGCCGGCTGCGCCGGCGGCGGCAGCCCTGAGGGCGAGCCCACCTACGACCCCGACGAGAAGGTCACCCTCGACCTCGCGTTCTGGGGCAACGACGTCCGCGCCGACCTCTACAACCAGGCGATCGAGGCGTTCAACGAGGAGTACCCGAACATCACGGTCAACGCGACCTTCCTCGGATTCCCGGAGTTCTGGGAGAAGCGTCAGACCGAGGCGGCCGGTGGCGGTCTCCCCGACGTCATGCAGTTCGACTACTCCTACCTTCGTCAGTACTCCGAGAACGGACTGCTGCTCGACCTCGAGCCCTACCTCGGATCCGTCATCGAGACCGACCCGCTGCCCGAGAACATCCTCAGCATCGGCGTGGTCGACGACACGACCTACGGCATCGCCACCTCGACCAACGCATGGGGTGTCTTCACGAACCCGACGCTGCTCGAGACCGCGGGTGTCGAGGAGTTCGCCGGAGGCGACTGGGAGGACTACGACGACTGGATGGATGAGGTCACCGAGGCGGGCGCAGGCGAGTTCTGGGGCGGGTCCGACTGGACCGGCCGCATCCAGAACTTCGAGCTGCAGCTGCGCAGCGAGGGCAAGAACCTGTTCGACGAAGACGGCACCCCCGGCTTCGACGAGGACCGCCTCAAGGAGTTCTGGGAGTCCGGCGATGACATCCGCGACGGCGTCGTGGTGCCGCAGCAGGTCGTCGAGGAGCTCAACCCGCTCACGGCATTCGACGCGGCGAAGAACGCCAGCGAGATGACGTGGGACAACTTCGGTGCGGGCTACCTCGCCAACCTCGGCGAGAGCTACACCGAGCTGGGCCTCGTCGCCCCGCCCGTGACGAAGGAGGGCGAGAAGGACCTCTACCTGAAGCCGTCGATGCTGCACACGATCTCGGCCAAGACCGAGCACCCGGAGGCGGCGGCGACGCTCGTCAACTTCCTGGTCAACTCGCCTGAGTCCGGCGAGATCTTCGGAACCAACCGTGGTCTCCCCGCCTCCGAGACCGCTCTCGAGGCAGCTGAGCTCGACCCGATGAGCCAGATCGTCAAGGACTACGAGGAGTCGATCGCCGACCGCCTCGGCGACGCCCCGCCCGTGCCGATCGTCGGCTACGGCACCCTCGAGGAGAAGTTCCGCGTGCTGGGCACCGAGCTCAACTTCGGCACGACGACGGTCGACGAGGCCGTGACGCAGTTCTTCTCCGAGATGGACGTCGACCTCAACCAGTGATTCCGTCGGTGGGCCGGGTGATCTCCACCCGGCCCACCGCACCCCGCACACTTCGGAAGGAGCTGTCATGAGCACGACGGCGACGAGGACGATCGTCACGGACGAGAAGTCCGGACGAGGACGAACGCTGCGCAGCGGCCGACGCCCCGAGAAGGAACTGGCACGACCGGGTCAGCGCGCACGTCTGCGCCGCGAGACCGCGACGGGGTATGCGTTCCTCACCCCCTGGCTCATCGGCTTCTTCGGCCTGACCGCCGTGCCGATGATCTACTCTCTGTACCTCTCCTTCACGAAGTACAACATCTTCCAGCCGCCCAAGTGGATCGGGCTGGACAACTACATCCGTCTCTTCACGAGCGACCCGAACTTCATCCAGTCGGCGCAGATCACCCTGGTCTACGTGTTCATCGGCACCCCGATCACCCTCGCCGCGGCGCTCGGCGTCGCGATGCTCCTGAACTATCGCGACAAGGGCGCCGGCTTCTTCCGCTCGGCCTTCTACGCTCCGTCGCTCATCGGCGGTTCCGTGTCGGTCGCGATCGTGTGGCGCGCGATGTTCTCGTCCGACGGTCCGGTCGACAGCGGTCTGCAGGTCTTCGGCGTCGACCTCGGTGGGTGGATCGGAAACCCGAGCCTCGTGCTCCCGATGATGATCCTGCTCGCCGTGTGGCAGTTCGGGGCCACGATGGTGATCTTCCTCGCCGGTCTCAAGCAGATTCCGAAGGAGCTGTACGAGGCGGCCGAGATGGACGGGGCCAACGCCTACCGCCGCTTCCGTGCCGTCACCATCCCGATGCTCTCACCGGTGATGTTCTTCAACCTGCTGTTGGGTCTGATCGGCGCCTTCCAGGTGTTCGCCTCGGCGTACATCATCTCCAACGGCACCGGCGGACCCGCCGGCATGACGAACTTCATCACCGTGTACCTGTACAAGCGAGGATTCTCCGACGGACAGATGGGCTACGCGGCAGCGATCGCGTGGGTCCTGCTGATCGTCGTCGCGATCATCGCCTTCATCCTGTTCCGCACCCAGCGGTCGTGGGTGCACTACTCGGGAGACGACAAATGAGCATCACAGAAGCCGTCGTCACGGCATCCGCCCCCTCGCCTCGCCGGCGCGTGAAGCGCAAGACCTGGCAGACCGTCATCTGGTTCGTCGGCCTTCTCGTGCTGACCGCGGTCGTGCTCTACCCGCTGCTCTGGCTGTTCCTGTCGACGTTCAAGCCGAACTCCGAGTTCGGTCAGAACCCCGGTCTGTTCCCGCAGGCGCCGACGATCGAGAACTACGGCAAGGTCATGGAGGGCATCGCCGGAGTGCCGATGTGGCGCTTCTTCCTGAACTCGCTGATCCTCGCGGCATCCGCCGTGGTCGGCACCGTGCTCTCGTCGGCTCTCGCCGCCTACGCGTTCGCCCGGGTGCAGTTCAAGGGTCTCGGGGTGCTGTTCGCCGCGATGATCGGCACGCTGCTGCTGCCGTTCCACGTCGTGATCATCCCGCAGTACATCATCTTCAATCAGCTCGGATGGGTCGACACCTTCATCCCGCTGATCCTGCCGAAGTTCCTGGCCACCGAGGCGTTCTTCGTCTTCCTGCTCGTGCAGTTCATCCGCCAGATGCCGCGCGACATGGACGAAGCGGCACGCATCGACGGCGCCGGTCACTTCCGGATCTTCTGGGCGATCATCCTGCCGCTGATCAAGCCCGCCCTGATCACCTGCGCGATCTTCTCGTTCATCTGGGCGTGGAACGACTTCCTCGGGCCGCTGCTCTACCTGACGAGCCCCGAGAACTATCCGCTGCCCATCGCGCTGCGTCTGTACAACGACCAGTCGTCGACGTCGGACTACGGGGCCACGGTCACGGCCTCGTTCGTGGCGCTGTTGCCGGTGCTGCTCTTCTTTGTGGTGTTCCAGCGCTTCCTCGTCGACGGTGTGGCGACGCAGGGTCTGAAGGGATAGCCATGTCGGTCATCAGCGGAGACCGCCGGGAGCACCGGGCGGCGAAGCGCGAGGCGCGCTCGGGCGCCGGCCCGACGGTCGCCGGCATCGAACCGGGCGTCAACCCGGGGGCGACCGCCAAGTTCGGTCTGTTCGGCGAGGTGCTCACGATCGGTCTGATGATGACCGTCGTGGCCCTCGGCGTCGTCACCCTGCCGATCGCGCTCGCCGCCGGCATCCGTCATCTGCGTCGCTTCGTCGCCGCGGAGGACTCGCGGGCAGGTCTCTTCTGGGATGACGTGCGTGCCGGCATCCTGCCCTCGCTCGTGGTCGGTGTTGCGGCGGCGCTGATCGCGGGAGTGCTCACGCTCGACGTCGTGCTGGCCGGGTCTGGTGCCTTGCCCGGGGGCGAGGTCATCGCGGTCGTCGGCTGGGCCGGGCTTCTCGTTCTCGCCGTCGCGATCCTGATGGCCGCGGGTGCCTGGTCTCCTCAGCAGGGGTGGCGCGCAGCGGTAAGGGAGATGACGGCAGCCATCCGAGCGGATGCCGCAGGCGCCGCCTACATCGCGGCCGCCGCGGTCTTCACCGGCGTCGTGACCTGGGCGCTCGCGCCGCTGTTCATCGCCGGGATCGGCTGTGCGGCGCTCGCCGTCGTCGCCGTGCCCGCGCGTCGCAGGCGCGGAGTGCACCGCACGGAATGAGAAGGTAGTCGTTGGCGCACGCGCGAACAGACGGAGGCATGCGATGGCGGTAGGGGTGAAGGACGTCGCGGCTGCGGCCGGCGTCTCGGTCGGCACCGTCTCGAATGTCCTCAATCAGCCGGAGCGCGTGTCAGCCAAGACGGTCGAACGCGTGCAGCGGGCGATCCAGGAGCTCGGCTTCGTGCGCAACGACGCTGCCAGGCAGTTGCGCGCCGGTCGCAGCCGCAGCATCGGCCTCGTGGTGCCCGATATCGGCAACCCGTTCTTCGCCGAGGTGGTCAGGGGAGCGGAAGACAGAGCAGCGGATGCCGGAATGACCGTGCTGCTCGGCAACAGCGATGAACGAGACGAGCGCCAGCTGGCGCATCTCGAGCTCTTCCAGGAACAGCGGGTCAACGGCGTGCTGCTGACCCCTGCCTCCGAGGATCTCTCGGCCGTGCATCGTTTCGCCGCCGGGGGGATGCCGGTGATCCTCGTCGACCGTGAGGTGGAGGAGGGGCTTCTTCCGTCGGTCTCCGTCGACGACGTCGAGGGCGGCCGTCTCGCGGCCCAGCACCTGCTCGCATCCGGGCGTCGTCGTCTGGCCTTCGTCGGCGGGCCGCAATCGGTGCAGCAGGTCGCCGATCGTCTTCGCGGAGTGCAGGCGGCGGTCGCGGCCCACCCCGATGTGACGCTCGAGATCGTCAAGCAGTCCGCTCTCTCCGTTCTCCAGGGGCGGGCGGCGGGCGAAGCGATCGCGGCGCGTCCGGCAGAGTCGCGTCCGGATGCCGTCTTCGCCGCGAACGACCTACTCGCCGTCGGGCTGCTGCAGGCGTTCAGCTTCGGCTCCGGCATCCGCGTGCCCCATGACATCGCGATGGTCGGATATGACGACATCGACTTCGCCTCCGCCACCGTCGTGCCACTGAGCTCGGTGCGCCAGCCGGCCAGGCTGCTCGGCTGGACCGGGGTCGACCTGCTGTTGAAAGAGCTCGACGGGGTCGAGCACGACCGCCGCGTGCGGTTCCAGCCCGAACTCGTGGTGCGGGAGTCGAGCTCCGGCGCAGCCTGACGCGACCCCGGTCGTTGAGCGAAGACGACGCAGTCGACTGAGACGAAACGTCGCGACCCCTTCGGCGGAACCTGCCACGTTTCGTCTCGGGCCGCTTCGCGGGCCTCGCTCAACGATCGGTACGGCGATTCGTGACTGCCACAGGAACCCGTTATGCTTGCAAGGTGCATCCGATCTTCACGGAGCGGATGCCTGGAGACGTCGCATAGTCCGGCCGAGTGCACCACCCTGCTAAGGTGGAGTCCCCTCACGGGGACCAGGGGTTCAAATCCCCTCGTCTCCGCAGTAGAAATCCCCGCTCACGCGGGGATTTTCTGTTTCAGGCACGTGGTCCGGAATCACCGTGCTGCGAGGGCGGCCGCAAGGTACGACGCCGTCGTGCTCCCGCTCGCCGAGGCGATCGAGCCCGGGGTCCCCTGCGCCACGACCGTGCCCCCGAGGTCTCCTGCGCCGGGGCCCATGTCGATCACCCAGTCGGCCTGCGCGACCACGCGCATGTCGTGCTCGACCATGACGACCGTGTTGCCGGCGTCCACCAGATGCTGAAGGTGCACGAGCAGCCGATCGGTGTCCGACGGATGCAGTCCCGAGGTGGGCTCGTCGAGCAGGTAGAGGGTGTCGCCGTGCTGGGCGCGCCGCAGCTCGGACGCCAGCTTCACTCGCTGCGCCTCGCCGCCGGAGAGTTCGGTCGCCGACTGACCCAGCGGCAGATACCCCAGCCCCACGTCGAGAAGCGCGTCGAGGTGTCGAGCGACGTCGGCATCGTCGGCGAAGAGAACACGCGCGTCGTTCACGCTCAGGGCGAGCACGTCGGCGATGGTGTGCCCGTGGAGTTCGATCTCGAGGGTGTCCGGGTTGTAGCGGGTGCCGCCGCACGTGCTGCAGGGAGCATGGACGGTGGGGAGGAAGAGCAGCTCCACCTCCACCGTTCCCTCGCCCTTGCAGGTGGGGCATCGTCCGCTCGGCAGATTGAACGAGAACCGGCTCGCGGCGTACCGCCGTCGGCGTGCTTCCGGAGTCGCGGCGAACAGAGCCCGGACGCGGTCGAAGAGCCCCGTGTACGTCGCCACGTTCGATCGTGACGTGCGGCCGATCGGCTTCTGGCTGACCTGCACGACCCGGCGCACGCGGCCGGCGGGACCGGACGCGCGCCCCGCCGTCTCCGCCGTCGGCGAGGAGAACAGCGGATCAGCTGTCGCGACGCTCTGCTCGTCTCTCGACGTGTCGATCGTCGAGCCGTCCACCTCGCTGGAGAGGCTCTTCTGCAGCAGATCGGGCAGGGCCTGGGTGACGAGAGACGTCTTGCCCGATCCGGAGACGCCGGTGACGGCGGTGAGACAGCCCAGGGGGATCGACACCGAGACGCTGCGGAGGTTGTTCCGTGAGACATCGGTGAGCACGAGTTCGCCGTCGGGCTCGCGAGGGCCCGCCTTCGGCGTCTGCTGTTCGGCGCCCGAGGCATCGGCGAACAGGTAGCGCCGAGTCTGGGAATGCTCGGCCTCGCGGAGCCCGTCGATCGGACCCGAGTAAACGATCTCGCCTCCCGTGGCTCCCGCGCCGGGGCCGATGTCGACGATCCAGTCCGCATGCCGGATCACATCGAGGGAGTGCTCGACGAAGAAGACCGTGTTGCCCGAGTCCCTGAGCGAGCGGAGGATGCGCACGAGCGCTTCGCCGTCGGCGGGATGCAGCCCGGCAGACGGCTCGTCGAGCACGAACATGACCCCGAACAGCTGCGAGAGCACCTGGGTCGCGAGGCGCATGCGCTGCAGCTCCCCAGACGAGAGGGTGGGAGTCGACCGATCCAGCGAGAGGTATCCCAGACCGAGCTCGATGATCGGAGAGACCCTGTCGCGCAGCTCGTCGACCAGACGCTGCGCGGCGAGCTGCTTCTCGGGCGCGAGCGCTTCGCTGTCGGATTCGGCGGCCGAACCGCCGTCGGACGGGTTGAGGGCCGTCTCGAGGAGAGCCGAGAGGTCGGCCAGCGGCAGCGCGGCCATCTGTGTGATGTCGAGACCGGCGAACGTCACGGCGAGCGCCTCGGGCTTCAGCCGGCGTCCCTCGCACATCGGACAGCGGACGCTGACCATGAAGCCCGCCGCCTTCTCGCGCATCTTCGCGCTCTTCGAGTGGGCGAAGGTGTTGAGCACGTACTGCTTCACCCCGACGAACGTGCTCATGTACGACGGCTCGATGCCGGCGGCGACGGCCTTGCGCACCTGCGCCGGGCCGCGGTCGGTGAACACCGGCACCTGCGGGGACTCCTCGGTGTACAGCACCCACTCACGCTGTTCCTCCGGCAGATCGCGCCACGGGATGTCGATGTCGTAGCCGAGGGAGATCAGGCTGTCGATGAGCTGCTTGCCGTGCCACGCCCGGGGCCAGGCATCGAGAGCACGGTCGCGGATCGTCAGCGACTCGTCGGGCACCATGAGGTGCAGGGGCACGTCATACACCTGCCCGATTCCGTGGCACCGCGGGCAGGCGCCCTGCACGGTGTTCGCGGAGAAGTCCTCGGCGAACAGCGGGTCGGCGCCAGGCGGGTAGGTCCCGACGCGCGAGTACAGCATGCGCACGACGTTGCCGATGGACGTGGCGCTGCCGACGGTCGATCGGGCGCTGCCGGCGGTGCGCTGCTGGGGGAGGGCGACGGCAGGGGGCAGCCCCTCGATGGCATCGACATCGGGGATGTCGACCTGGCTCATCAGGCGCCGCGCATAGGGCGCCACCGATTCGAAGTACCGACGCTGGGCTTCGGCGTACAGCGTGCCGAATGCCAGCGAGCTCTTGCCCGAGCCCGAGACGCCCGTGAAGGCGACGAGGGCGTCACGAGGGATCGCGACGTCGACATCGCGAAGGTTGTGCACACGTGCGCCGGTCACGACGATGGAGTTCGACGTGCCCGAGCGCTTCGACGGTGGGGTCCTGCCCATCATGGACCTCTTCTCGTCTCCCGCGAGGAGCGGGGGTGGATGCGGCGATCGCCGTCTCTGCGCCACGCTACCCCGCCCGTCGACTTCGCGGGGGTGCTTGACAGCGGTCGGTCGATCGGGAAGGCGGACCGATCAGCCGAGTCCCACGGAGGCATCCCGGATGGCGCTGGCGACCGCGATCCATGCCCTCGGTCGGCCGCCAGAAAACGCTATCCTGGAGAACTTCCCCCGCCTGCAGAGGAGCATCGTCCATGCCCATCGCCGCTGATGACCCCCGCCTGACGCACGCCTACGAGGCCGCGTCCACCCGCTACACCGACGTGCCGTTCCAGCGCGCGGGCGCGAGCGGCATCCAGCTGCCCAAGGTGTCGCTGGGCCTCTGGCAGAACTTCGGACGCGATCGCTCGTTCGACAGCCAGCGCGAGATCGTCCTGCACGCCTTCGACCGCGGGGTCGTGCACATCGACCTCGCCAACAACTACGGTCCGCCCTACGGATCGGCCGAGTCGACGTTCGGCGCCGTGCTCGACAGCGGCCTGGCCCGCTATCGCGACGAGCTGTTCGTCACGACCAAGGCGGGGTACGACATGTGGCCGGGCCCGTTCGGCGACGGCGGCTCGCGCAAATACCTCACGCGCTCCCTCGAGCAGAGCCTGCGGCGCATAAACACCGACTATGTCGACGTGTTCTACTCGCACCGCCCCGACTCCGAGACGCCGCTCGAGGAGACGGTGACGGCGCTCGTCGACATCGTGCGCAGCGGGAAGGCGCTCTACGTCGGCATCTCGAACTACCCGGCGGATCTCGCTCGGCAGGCCTATGAGCTGCTGGCGGACCAGGGAGTGAAGCTGCTGCTGCACCAGCCCCGGTACTCGCTGTTCGACCGCACTCCCGAGGCCGAGCTGTTCCCGGCGTTGCGTGGGCTGAAGGTCGGCAGCGCGGTCTTCTCGCCGCTCGCTCAGGGTCTGCTCACCGGCAAGTACATCGACGGCGACGTCCCCGCCGACTCGCGCGCGGCGAACAGTCACTTCCTCAACGGATCGGCCCTCACCGACAGCTACCTCGAGCGCATCCGCGGCATCGACCGCGTCGCGAAGGAGGCGGGTCTGTCGATCCCGCAGCTCGCCGTCGCGTGGGTGCTGCGCGACCCCGTGGTGACGACCGCGATCATCGGAGCCTCGCGCACCGGCCAGATCGACGACGCGGTGGCTGCGAGCCAGGTCGAGCTGTCGGATGACGTCATCGCCGCTCTCGAGGAGTTCGCCGCGGAACCCGGCACCAGCGTGGTCTGAACAGTGCAGCGATCGGGATTCCGTGGTGGCGTGCTGCCCCGCACGCGCTGTCAGGCGGGGCTTCTCGGACCTTTCTGACGCCGTCGCGTAATATTCCGTGCGCCAGCGGGTCTGGTTAGTGGACGCCCCTGCGAACGGGGGCGTCCGCAACGGATCCCGAGGAGCCTCAGATGACCATCGCCCACGTCGAGCTACGGACGCACCAGTGGAGTCATCGCAGCCCCGTTCCGCTGCCCGAACTCGCTTTCCAGCACATCCTCGCGGCGATTCTCCGGGGCGAGTACGTGTCCGGTGACCGGCTCGACACCGCACGCTTCGCTCAGGAGCTGCACATGTCGCTGAACCCGATCCGCGAAGCGATCATCCGGCTCCGCGACATCGGATTGGTCGAGGTCACTCCCGCCCGCTACACCAAGGTCGCCGATTTCTCCGCGTCCGATTCCTGCGCCGCCCTCAGCTATGCCGGGGTGCTCGCCGGCACAGCGCTCAAGAAGGCACTGCCGACCACCGCCGAGGGCGTGCGCTCAGAACTCGCGCTCCACGCCGAAGAGATCGGCGGCGCCGTCGGGGACACCAGCCGCCACGCGGCAGTCATCGGGTTCCTCACTGCCGTGACCGACCTCATCGAGCATCCTCGCCAGGCGATCCATCTCGTCGAGGCAACGATCCTGGCCCAGTGCGCCCTGCAGTTCTCCGGGATCACCCGCGGTTACGGTGTGGCTCAGGCGCGATCCGTCGCGGCCGAAGCCGCCGCGCACGCGATGCGCGCGGGCGACCCGGATGCCGTCGAGACAGCCGTTCGCGCCCTCTTCGAGCACCTCGTCTGATCCGCGGCTCGTTGCGGAGATCAAGGGAGCATGACCTCAGCGGTTCGGAGCCCCCTGCCTGACCCGTCGATAGAGTCGATGCATGGCTGCGACGAAGGTGTTGTTCATCGGTGGAACCGGAATCATCTCCTCGGCGGCGAGCGCGCTCGCCGCATCCCGAGGCATGGAGGTGACGCTGCTGAATCGCGGGCAGTCGCGCCGGGAGCCCGCGGAGGGCGTCGAGGTGCTGACGGCCGACATCACGGATGCCGCCGCGGTCGACGCCGCGCTCGCCGGGCGCGAGTTCGACGTCGTCGCCGACATGATCGCGTTCACGCCTGACCAGGTGCAGCGTGACATCGACCGCTTCGAGGGTCGCACGGGGCAGTACGTCTTCATCAGCTCGGCATCCGCCTATCAGAAGCCCGTCGCCCGCCTGCCGATCACCGAGTCGACGCCGCTGCGCAACCCGTACTGGCAGTACTCGCGAGACAAGATCGCGTGTGAAGACCTGCTCACCGCCGCCTATCGCGACCGCGGCTTCCCGGTCACGGTGCTGCGTCCCTCGCACACCTACGACAAGTGGACGATCCCGGCGTTCGGCGGATGGACGGCGATCGATCGCATCCGCCGTGGCGAGGAGATCATCGTGCACGGCGATGGCACGTCGCTGTGGACCCTCACCCACTCGAGCGACTTCGCCGTCGGATTCGCCGGGCTGCTCGGCAACCCGCTCGCCTACGGCGACACTTTCCAGATCACCAGCGACTTCGTCTACACATGGAACGAGATCTACTCGATCCTCGGACGCGCGGCCGGGGCCGAGCCGAAGATCCGCTATGCCACAAGCGCGGCGATCGAGGATGCCGCACCGGATCGCGCCGGTCAGCTCTCGGGCGACATGGCGCACTCGGTCGTCTTCGACAACACGAAGATCCGCCGCGTCGTGCCCGACTTCACCCCCGTAATTCCTCTGCACACGGCGGCGCGAGAGATCATCGACTGGCACGACGCGCACCCCGACCTGCAGCGGGTCGACCCTGCCGTGAACGCCCTGTTCGACGGCCTGCTCGGCTGACGCAGGATCAGCCGGCGGCGAGCACGGCGAGCACGTTGCCTGCGGGGTCCTTGAACCAGGCGATGTCGGGTCCGCGGTCCGGGCCGCCCCGAAGTATGCCCTTGTCGTCGGTGTCGAACTCCGAGTCGTCGTAGATCTTCGTCACGACCCCGCGGCCGTTGAGCTCGTCGACGGCGGCCTCGACGTCATCCACCGGGAAGTTGAGGATCGTGAAGCTCGCGGGCTCGTGGTTCGGTTTGGCGTAGACGAGGATCGACCCACCCTCGGGCAGGCTGATGTCGAGGAACCCCATGGCGTTGGTGGTGACGTCCATGCCGAGGGTGTCGCCGTAGAAGGAGCGGGCGGCATCGATGTCGTCCACGCTGAATCCGCTGAACGCGTGTGCTGTCTGAAAGGCGGTCATGGGTTCAGCGTGCGCCGCTCCCGGCGAGGTGTCCAGACCCTATGGCCGCACCTGGTTCACGAGACCGTCGCCGGCGAGCAGGCGGGTGACGTTGTCGTCGACGAGCCGGGCGGCACCCACCGGCCGGTTGCCGGCGATGTGCGGTGTGATGAGCAGGTTCGGCGCGTCCCAGAGCGGATCGGATGCCGGGAGCGGCTCCGACTTCGCGACGTCGATCGCTGCGGCGCGCAGCTGCCCTGACTCGAGTGCCGCGATCAAGGCGCCCTCGTCGACGGTGGCACCCCGACCCACGTTCACGAACACGGCACCGGGCTTGAGTGCGGCGAACACCTCGGCGTCGAACAGATCGGCGGTCTCGTCGGTGGCGGGCAGGATCGACACCAGTACGTCGGTGTCTGCCAGCACATCGGTCGCATCGGCATCCGCGTGCACGTCGAAGCCCGACCGCTCGCCGGCGGTGCGGGCGATGCCCTGCACCTCGGCCCCGAGTGCGGTGAGCGACGGAGCGAGCGTCGAAGCGATCGATCCGAAGCCCCAGATGGTCACCCGAGCACCGGAGAGCGTGTGCAGCGCCCGGGTCTCGACAGCACTCTGCTCGTCGATGAACTCGTCGTCCCAGCGGTGCTCGCGCTGGGCGTCGCGCAGGCGGTCGAGTCGGCGCACCGCGCTCAGGATCAGCGCCAGGGCGTGCTCGGCGACCGGACCGTCGTGCAGCGAGCGACCCGAGCAGATGCGCACGTCCGCCGCGAACCCGGCGTTCAGCACCGCGTCGGCTCCCGAGGCCAGAGCCTGCACGAGCTGCAGCCGGGGGAGCACGCGAGCTGCGTGCTGCAGCCACGACGAGGAGTTGTGCCAGACCACCAGCACCTCGGCGTCGCGGTGCTCAACGGGGACGTCCGCGTCGATGTCGTAGACGACGGTCTCGACGTCTGCTGTCAGCGGCAGCGCGATGGTGTTCGGGATCAGGATCTTCATGTGCGTCTCCGGTTCACGGCGGTCAGCGGGGGGATTCGGTCGACTCGCGCCAGATCACGGTGAGCAGACCGTCGGGTTTCGTCGGCGGCTCTCCACCGCGCACGGCGGCGATGAGGCGATGCATCGAGTGGGCCCCCAGTCTCTCGCGGTCCTGCGAGACGCTCGTCAGCGAGGGCACGAGGAACGCGCTCTGGGGGTGGTCGTCCCACCCGGTGACGGCGACGTCGTCGGGCAGCGTCCATCCGCGCCTGGTCGCCGCGCGGATCGCGCCCGTCGCGATGACGTCGTTCGCCGCGATCACGGCCAGAGGCGGTGCATTCGCCGGCAGCGCGTCGACGGCGGCCTCACCGGCGCTGCCGCTCCACTCGTCGCCGAACACCCCCAGTGACTCGAGTCCGAGTCGGGCGATCGTGTCGAGATAGGCGGCGCGGCGGGCTCGCGCCGACGGGAAGTCGTCGGGGCCGGCCAGGTGCACGAATCTCCTGTGGCCCTGCGCGGCGAGTCGCTCGATCATCTCGGCGATCGGACGGGAATCGGTGAACTCGCCGGTCATGTGCATGGCGTCGTCGAACTCGCCCACCGACAGCACGACGGGCCCGCCGCCCCCGCTCGTGTCAGTGAAGGGGAGCGGGGTGAACGCGAGCACCCCCTCGTACTGACCGGAGTCGACGAGCTCGGAGAGGCGCTCGTCGCGGGCCGTCGGGTCCTCGGGCAGGCTCACGACCTCGACGACGTAGCCCTCCTCGCGGGCGGCGGAGATCGCACCCGACAGCAGGGTGAGCGGGTTCATGGTGGCGATCGGCACGACGACCGCGAGTCGCCCGGTGCGGTGCGTGCGCATGGAGCGGGCCGCGAGGTTCGGCCGGTAGTTCAGCTCGGATGCTGCTCGCAGCACCCGGTCTCGGGTGGCCTCCGAGATTCCGGCGCGCCCGGTGAAGACGAAGGACACGGTCGACTGCGACACCCCGGCGAGGTGTGCGACGTCATGGCTCGTCGGCCTCTTGTCCACGGCATCCGTCCTTTCCGGGCTTGACGTGACGGGTGTGCCTCTCGATAGTATCTACTACGTCTTAGTAATACGTAGTAACACCTCATCGAGGAGGCAGCGAATGCTCAGGATCGGCATCATCGGCACCGGCGGGATCGCCGACGCGCACATCAGCGGATACCTCGCGTTCCGCGACGAGTGCGAGGTGGTCGCGCTCGCCGACGTGATCCCGGGCAGGGCGGCGCAGAAGGCCGGGGCCTTCGGACTCGCGGATGCGGCGACGTTCGACGATCCGCTCGAGATGATCGCCCACGCGGGCCTCGACATCGTGAGCATCGCGACTCCGCCGTCGACGCACGCGTCGCTGGCGATCGCCGCCCTCGACGCGGGGATCCACGTGCTCGTCGAGAAGCCGATGGCGCCCTCGCTCGAAGAGTGCGATGCGATGCTCGCGGCACAGGAGCGCTCGGGCAGAGTGCTGTCTGTCGTCGCGCAGAACCGATTCCGCGACGACCTCGCGGCGTTTAAAGACGTCGTCGACTCCGGTCTGCTCGGCTCGATCTCGCACGTGCGCGTCGACTCGGCGTGGTGGCGAGGGCTGCCCTACTACGACCTCTCGTGGCGCGGTACGTGGGAGAAAGAGGGTGGCGGATGCACGCTGAACCACGCCATCCACCACATCGACCTGCTGCTGTGGCTGCTGGGGACTCCGACCGAGATCACCGCCATGCTCGCCAACGCGCAGCACGACAACGCCGAGGTCGAGGATCTCTCGGTCGCGATCTTCCGGTACGACCGCGGCCTCGCCCAGCTGACCAGCTCGGTGGTGCACCACGGCGAGGAGCAGGCGATCGTGATCCAGGGTGCGGATGCGCGGGTGTCGCAGCCGTTCTCCGTCGTCGCAGAGCAGTCCCGGCGCGACGGATTCCCCGAAGAGGGCGGAGCTCCCGACGCCGTGGCGCGCATCGAGGCTCTCGTCGCGGGCCGCACACCGCTCGCGCATCTCGGCCACGAGGGTCAGATCGGCGATCTGATCGCCGCGATCCGCGACAGCCGGCCGCCGATCGCCGGGGGTCAGGACGGCCGCAATGCGGTCGAGGTGGTCACCGCCATCTACAAGGCGGGGTTCGAACGCCAGTTCGTGTCGCTGCCGATCGCCGCGTCCGACCCCTACTACCGAGCCGGGCAGCTGGTCGCGCACGCTCCGCACTTCTTCGAGAAGACCTCGTCGCTGGTGGAGGCGGCATCGTGACCGCATCCTCGTTCCCGGGTGGCACCTCGCTGTCGCATCTCGACGTGTATGCCGATGCCGCGCCCGACGGCATCTGCGGAGGGAGCCCCCACATGCACCTCGTCTCGACCGAGGCCTATGTCGTGATCTCGGGTGAGGGCGCGCTGCAGACGATCGACGCCGACGGAGTCCGTGAGACGACCCTGACTGCCGGGTCGGTCGTGTGGTTCACCCCCGGCACGATCCACCGCGCCGTGAACCGCGGAGACCTGCGCGTGGTCGTGCTCATGAGCAATGCCGGGCTGCCCGAGGCGGGCGATGCCGTGCTGACGTTTCCGTCCGACGTCGTCGGCGACCCCGACGCGTATGCCGCAGCGGTGTCGCTCGGGGACGACGACGGCGAACGCGCAGTACGAGCCGGACGACGACGCGACCTCGCGGTGACGGGGTTCGAGACGCTGCGGGACGCCGTCGCCGCCGGCGACCGCACCGCTCTCACCGCCTTCCACGATGCTGCTGCGGCGCTCGTGCTCGACCGTGCCCGGACATGGCCCGACCTGGTGCGAGAGGGCCCACTGGCTCAGGCCGAGCACTCGCTCGCGCTCGCCGAGGCGGTGGCAGCGGGCTCTGTGGCGCATCTGGCCGACGCCCGCGTGCACCGGGCCGCACCCTCGGTGGGAGAGCGCGCATTCGGCATGTGCGGACGCCTGCGCACCTATAGCGTGAACGATGGTGGCGTGAACGATGAGGAGACCCTGCGATGACCCGCACCTACACCTTCGATCCGCTGCCGGAGCCGGTCGTCGGCCCCGGTGAGTTCGTGTTCGCCGCCGTGGGGCTCGACCACGGCCACATCTTCGGCATGGTTGAGCAGCTTCTCGAGGCTGGTGCCACGCTGTCGCTCGTCTACGACGCCGACCCCGCGAAGCTCGCCGACTTCGTCGAGCGGTTCCCGCAGGCGCGGGCGGCCGCCAGCGAGCAGGAGGTGCTCGACGACCCGCACGTGCGACTCGTCGCGAGCGCGTCGATCGCCAATCAGCGGGCTCGGCTCGGTGTCCGCGTCCTCGACGCCGGCAAGGACTTCTTCGCCGACAAGCCCGCGATCACGACGATGGACGACCTCGCCGCGGCCCGCGAGGCCGTCGAGCGCACCGGGCAGAAGTTCGCCGTCTACTACGGCGAGCGGGTGCACTCCGAGGCGGCGATCCTCGCCGGCCAGCTGATCGATCAGGGAGCGATCGGAACCGTGCTCCAGGTCGCGTCGTTCGGCCCTCATCGCATCGGCACCGGGCGCCCCGACTGGTTCTACGACCCCGAGCAGTACGGCGGGATCATCTGCGACATCGGCAGCCACAACTTCGAGCAGATGCTCTACTACACCGGTGCGACGGACGGAGAGGTGGTCAGCTCGACGGTCGCCAACTACGCGCATCGCGAGACCCCGGGGCTGCAGGACTTCGGCGATGCACACGTGGTGCTCGACAACGGCACGACCGGCTATGTGCGCGTGGACTGGTTCACCCCGGCAGGACTGGACGTCTTCGGCGATGGGCGCACCGTGCTGCTCGGCACCGACGGGTACATCGAGCTGCGCAAGTACACCGACATCACGACCGACAACGGCGGCGGTCAGGTGCTGCTCGTCAATCAGGACGGGCAGTTCCGGTTCGACGCGACGGGCAGGACGGGGTTCCCGTTCTTCGGCCGGCTGATCCGCGACTGCCTCGACCGCACCGAGCATGCGATGACGCAGCAGCACGCCTTCGCCGCTGCCGAGCTGAGCATCATCGCCCAGCGCGACGCTCGGGTGCTCGCCGGCTGACCGCATCCGCATTCGGCATCCGCATTCGGCATCCGCCTTCGGCATCCGCTGCCTCGCGCGTGGTTCGCAGTACGCGTCCGACGCAGTCGCCACCGGTTCGGGAGGAGGACTGCGCCTCGGGAGGACGGATGCCGTTCACGGCTCCTCCCGAAGCGCAGATCTCCTCCCGAGGCGCAGATCTCCTCCCGAGGGGCCGTCCTCCCGAGGGCAGATGCGCAGGATCAGTCGACGATCAGAGCAGCCTGGCGCGCAGCGCCGAGCGCCACGTACTCACCGGGTTCCGGCACCTCGACAGGGAGACCCAGGATCTCCGGCGCCACGCGGCGCACGGCCTCCGACTGCGCGCCGCCGCCGATCAGCAGGGCGCGCTCGAGAGGGATGCCGAGGTCGCGCAGCGCGTCGAGGCCCGCGCCCAGTCCGCGCAGCATCCCCTCGACCGCAGCGCGGGCCAGGTTCTCCCTCGTCGTGGATGCCAGTGTCATGCCCGAGAGGGATGCCGTGGCATCCGGCAGGTTGGGTGTGCGCTCGCCCTCGAAGTAGGGGAGCAGCGTGAGTCCGTCCGCGCCCGGCGTGGCCTGCAGAGCGAGATCGCTGAACTCGTCGTGCGTCACACCGAGCAGTGCTGCCGTCACGTCGACGACCCGGGCCGCGTTGAGCGTGGCGACGAGAGGAAGGAAGTTGCCCGAGGCATCGGCGAACCCTGCCACAGTTCCGGTCGCATCGCTCAGCGGGGTGGTGCTGATCGCACACACCGTGCCGGATGTGCCGATCGACACGACCGCATCCCCGGGCACGGCGCCGAGCCCGAGTGCGGCAGCGGCGTTGTCTCCGGCTCCGGCGCCGACGCGCCGACCATCGGCATCCGTCGTCCACTCGTCGTGTGCGAGCACCCGGGGCAGGATCGCATCGTGCCCCAGAGCGGCGACCAGCAGCTCGCGGTCGTACTCGCCCGTCGACGGATTCCAGTAGCCGGTGCCCGACGCATCCGACCGATCGGTCACGAGCTCGTCGAGCACCGGGTTCTCGGGGCCGAAGCCGCGCAGGCGCCACGTCAGCCAGTCGTGTGGAAGAGCGACCGCGGCCACCCGTGCCGCGTTCTCGGGCTCGTGATCGCGCAGCCAGCGCAGCTTCGTGATCGTGAACGAGGCCACGGGAACGAGCCCGGTGCGCGCGGCCAGCTCTGTTGCTCCGTACTCGGCGATCAGTTCCGTCGCCGCCCCTGCGGAGCGCGTGTCGTTCCACAGCAGTGCATCGCGGATGACACGGCCGGATTCGTCGAGCGCCACCAGGCCGTGCTGCTGCCCGCCGATCGACCAGGCCTCGATCTCGTCGAGAGAGCCGGCCTCCGTGATCGCGGCGTTCAGGGCACGCCACCAGGCCTCGGGGTCGACCGACGTCCCGTCAGGGTGCGTCGCGCGACCGGCGCGGACGACAGCGCCGGTCGCCGTGTCGACGACGACGGCCTTGCAGGACTGGGTCGACGAGTCGACCCCGAGAACCAGCGGCATGTCGATCAGCGAGCGCCGAGCAGGTGCTCGGTCGCGAGCTGCTGCAGTCGGACGAAGCCGAAGCCCTTGCCGCCGAAGTAGGAGTTCGCGTCGAAGTCCTCGTATGCCGAGCGGTCGGCGAGGAAGTCGTCGTAGCTCTCTCCGGGGTTGAGGGTCGGCGTCGAGAGCTCGTCGACGCGAGCCGCCGCGAGTGCCTCCTGCACTTCGGGGTCGGCGCGGAACGCCGCAGCGCGCTCCTTCAGGAGCAGGTAGGTGCGCATGTTCGCGGCCGCAGAGTCCCAGACGCCCTTCTCGTCTTCGGTTCGGCTCGGCTTGTAGTCGAAGTGGCGCGGGCCGTCGTAGGCGGGCACTCCGCCGGGGCCGCCGTTCTCGAGCAGGTCGACGAGCGAGAAGGCGTTGTGCAGGTCGCCGTGACCGAAGACGAGGTCCTGGTCGTACTTGATGCCGCGCTGACCGTTGAGATCGATGTGGAAGAGCTTGCCGTGGAAGAGCGCCTGCGCGATGCCGGCGGTGAAGTTGAGCCCGGCCATCTGCTCGTGACCCACCTCGGGGTTCACGCCGACGAGCTCGGGGCGCTCGAGCGAATCGATGAAGGCGATCGCGTGCCCGAGGGTCGGCAGCAGGATGTCGCCGCGCGGCTCGTTGGGCTTCGGCTCGATCGCGAACCGGATGTCGTAGCCCTTGTCGGTGACGTAGTCGCCGAGCAGGTTCACGGCCTCGCGGTAGCGCTCGAGTGCCTGGCGGATGTCCTTCGCGGAGTCGTACTCGGCACCCTCGCGCCCACCCCACATGACGAACGTCTTGGCGCCGAGCTCCGCGCCGAGGTCGAGCTGGCGGAACACCTTGCGCAGGGCGTACCGGCGCACATCGCGGTCGTTCGACGTGAAGCCGCCGTCCTTGAAGATGGGTGCGCTGAACAGGTTGGTGGTGACCATCGGCACGACGAGGCCCGTGTCGTCGAGGGCGCCCTTGAGCCGGTCGATCTGCGTCTGGCGCTCGGCGTCGGTCGATCCGAAGGCGAACAGGTCGTCGTCGTGGAAGGTCAGACCGTAGGCGCCGAGCTCGGCGAGCTTCTCGACGGCGTGCACCACGTCGAGCGCGGGCCGGGTGGGGCCGCCGAAGGGGTCTGCGCCGTTGTAGCCGACGGTCCACAGGCCGAAGGAGAACTTGTCATCGCGGGTGGGGGTGCTCATGGCTGCTCCTGTGCAGGTCATCGAATAAGTTGTGCTTGACAACATATCTCATGACAGGGGGCGCGTCCACCCCCTACAGTGAAGGGATGCCGTCGCAGTCGAGCCCCGCGCTGGGCACCCGCCCCCACAATCTCTCCCTCATCCTGCGGCTCGTGCACGAGAACGGCGCCCAGTCGAGAGCAGCTCTCACCGAGCAGACGGGGCTCAACCGCTCGACGATCGCCGACCTCGTCGCAGAGCTCGTCAGACGGGGGCTCGTCGACGAGCGGGTCCCGGACGTCGCCGGTCGCGTGGGTCGACCGTCGCCGGTCGTGACTGCCTCTGCTCGCATCGTCGCCATCGCGGTGAACCCGGAGGTCGATGCGATCGAGATCGCTGCGGTCGGCCTCGACCGCAGCATCCTCGTGCGCGAACGCCTGCCGAACGAGACGGTGCCGACACCCGGAGTCGTCGCGGCGACGATCGCCGAGCGCATCGCCGCATGGCGCGAGGGGCCGCTCGCCGATACGCGGATCGCGGCCATCGGCGTCGCCGTGCCCGGTCTCGTGCGCGCCTCCGACGGGGTCGTGCGCAACGCGCCGCATCTGGGCTGGACCGACGTGCCGCTCGCCGACCTCGTCTCCGCGGCCACGTCGTCTGCCGCCTTCGTCGACAATGATGCGACGCTCGGGGCCATCGCCGAGCACCGCTACGGCGCCGGCCGCGGCATCGACGACGTCGTCTACCTGAACGGAGGTGCGTCGGGCATCGGCGGCGGCCTGATCGTCAACGGCAAGCCGGTCGCCGGCGCGGGCGGATACGCGGGGGAGTTCGGCCAGAACAGGCCGCGGATCTCTGCAGACGCGGATCGCCGCACCGCCGATGGCGTGCTCGAGGCCGAGGTGAGTCGCCGTCTGCTGCTCGACGCGGTGGGCCTCGATACGGCGGATGACGAGACGCTCGACGCCGAGCTCTCGGAATCCGGATCGGCGGTGGTGGCTGATGAGATCACGCGTCAGGCGCGTGTGCTCGCGGGGGCGCTGGCCAACGCCGTCAACGTGCTCAACCCCGCTCTCGTCGTGCTCGGAGGGTTCCTCGCGACGATCGCCGATCTGAGGGCGACGCAGATCGCGGACGACGTGCGAGCGCTGGCGATGCCGGAGAGCGCGGAGACGCTCGAGATCCGTCCTGCCGCTCTCGGCGCCGACAGGCTGCTGATCGGCGCGGCCGAACTGGCCCTCGCCGACCTGCTCGCGGATCCGGGGGAGCGCAGCTGACCTCGCGAGGCGGCTGATCGGATCCGACCCGGAAAGTCGGGTCGCGGCACACCCTCGGATCGCACGATGGTGAGGAAAGGAGGACCTCATGATCGGAACGCTCAACGCACTGGTCGATCTCGTCGAGGCTGACGCCGCAGACGAGATCGACGTCGCCGGGTTCGCTCGTGTCCACGGGACGACGGAGTACCACCTGCGGCGGATGTTCTCGGCTCTGGCCGGGATGCCGCTGTCGGAGTACGTCCGCCGCCGCCGGATGACGCTCGCCGGAGCAGAACTCGCCGCCGGCGCCCCGAACGTGCTCGATGTCGCGGTGAGACACGGCTACGGCTCGAACGAGGCGTTCGGCCGCGCGTTCCGCGCCGTGCACGGGATCAGTCCGGTCGACGCGCGCCGCGACGGGGGTCCTCTCCGCACACAACCCACGCTCCGGTTCCGCCTGAGCGTCGAAGGGAGCACCCAGATGGACGTCACCATCATCACCACCCCCGAGCTCGTGCTCGTCGGCCACGCCGCGCGAGTGCCGCTCATCCACGAGGGCGCGAATCCGCACATCCAGGCGCACATCGCCTCGATCGCGCCCGAAGAGCATCTCAGGCTGAAGGCGATGAGCGACGCGGAGCCCGGCGGAATCCTCGCCGTC
Organism: Microbacterium sp. MEJ108Y; assembly: GCF_000834175.1. Lineage (NCBI taxonomy): Bacteria > Bacillati > Actinomycetota > Actinomycetes > Micrococcales > Microbacteriaceae > Microbacterium > Microbacterium sp. MEJ108Y. Next base: position 105,524 of record NZ_JXQX01000004.1, read on the forward strand.
ACCGGTGATGTCGCACCGGACGCGCCGGAGGGGACGGAGCTCACCTATCTGCACGGCGTCTCCGTGTCTGCATCCACCGTGGTTCCCGACGACCTTGACGCCATCCGGGTCGAGGCGGGCGCGTGGGCGGTCTTCTCCGCGTCAGGTCCGTTCCCTGAGACCCTGCAGACCCTCTGGGCGGCCACGGCGACCGAGTGGTTCCCGTCGAATCCCTGGCGGCTGCGCCCTGGTCCGTCGATCGTGCGGTACCTCGAGTTCACCGGCTCGCACGCGTCGTGCGAGCTCTGGCTGGCGGTCGAGCCGGCGTGACGCGACTCGGGTGGGCGGCACGGACTGTCGCGCCGCCCACCCGATGTCTGCGGCCCGTGCGACACTGTGGCGACGGTCGGATGCCGATGCCGCCGTGAGAGGACCCGCGATGGCGCTCGATCCCAAGAAGACCCTCGACGCCTATCGGGCGAAGCGCGGTGAGTTCCGCATCCTCGAGGTGCCCCCGATGCAGTACCTGATGGTCGACGGTGCGGGCGACCCGAACAGTGCCCAGGCGTATCAGGATGCGGTGTCCGCCCTCTTCCCCGTCGCCTACACTCTCAAGTTCGCGAGCAGGGACCAGCTCGGGATCGACACGGTCGTGATGCCTCTCGAGGGGCAGTGGCACGCACCCGACATGGAGTCGTTCACATCGCGCCGCGACAAGTCGGCGTGGGAATGGACGCTCATGATCATGGTGCCGGAGCACGTCACCCGCGAGATGTTCGATCGCGCGGTCGACACGGTCGAGGAGAAGCTCGCGAAGAAGAAGCAGGCATCTCCCGCGCTGCGGTCCGTGCGGCTCGAGACCCTCGACGAGGGACTGTGCGTGCAGACCCTTCACGTCGGCTCATACGACAATGAGGCCCCGGTGCTCGACGAGCTGCACCACCGGTTCATCCCCGAGAACGGTCTGGCCATGACGGGGCTGCACCACGAGGTCTACCTCAGCGATGTCAGGCGCGTCGATCCGTCGAAGCTCCGGACGATCCTGCGCCAGCCCGTGGAGCGCACCGGCTGACGAGTGTCGAGCGCGCTCCGCGCAACCCCTCCGGCGTTCTTCGTGGCGGGGGATATCCTGCTCGGATGACCTCAGCGAAGGGTGCCGCGCGCACCGCGCAGCGATCCGATGCCTTCCGACGGGTGGCGCGGGCAGGTTTCGTCGTGGTCGGTCTCGTGCACATCATCATCGGGGCGATCGCCGTCTCCATCGCCACAGGCGGCGGCGGCGACGCCGACCAGGACGGAGCGATGGAGCAGATCCGCTCGACCCCCGTCGGCGGGCTGGTTCTCGGGCTGGTCGCGGTGGCGCTGGTCGCCCTTGCCGTGTGGCAGATCGCCAGCGGGCTCCTCGCCCGCGGCAAGGAGCCCCGCAAATGGGGGATGAGGATCAAGCTCATCGGCATCGCGGGCGCGTACCTCGTGATCGCCGGCCTTGCGCTGATCTTCGCCTTCGGAGGGCATGTCGAGTCCGAGACGACGCTGCGCGCCCTCAGCGCGGTGATCCTCGGTGCTCCCGGAGGGATCGTGCTGCTCATCATCATCGGGCTCACCGTGGCGGGTGTGGGTGTCGGGTTCATCGTCATCGGCTTCACCCGGGGCTTCGAGAAGACGATGGATGTTCCGGAGGGGCCCTCGCGGCCCGGGATCATCGCCCTCGGCATCGCGGGCTACATCGCCAAGGGCATCGCGATCACCGTGACCGGATTGCTGTTCGTCGTCGCGGCGTGGACGCAGGACCCCGAGAAGGCTGCCGGCCTGGATGGAGCCCTGCGGAGTCTGATCGACCTGCCCCAGGGCCGCGCGATCCTCTGGCTCGTCGGGGTCGGACTCGCGATCTACGGCATCTTCTCGATGGTCCGCGCGCGCTTCGCACGGATGTGACGCTGCGCCTCAGCCGTTAGCGGGCTTCTCGCTCCACAGCAGCAGGAACGCGCCGAGGCCGATCATGAGCCCACCTCCGGTGGCGCCCATGGCCTCGATGCGGCGAGGAGATCGACCGAACCACTCACGGGCGCCGCTGGCGAGCAGCACCCAGATCGCATCGCAGGCGACACCGATCGCGACGACGATCGCGCCGAGCACGAACAGCTGCATCGGCACCGACCCCGCGTGCAGGTCGACGAACTGCGGGAGGATCGCCAGGAAGAAGGCGATCGACTTGGGGTTGGTGACGCCGACGACGAAACCCTCGACGAGCAGCCGCACGCCTGATCGCCTCGCCACCGGCCCGGTCATCGTGGCCGCGGAGTCCTTGCGATGCCTGATCGCCTGGATGCCGAGGAACACCAGGTAGCCGGCGCCGAGCACCTTCACGATCGTGAAGAGCACGATCGACTGCGCCACCACCGTGCCCACCCCCAGCGCGACGCCGACGACCAGCACGATCGACCCGAGCGCCGTGCCCAGGATGCTGAGAAATCCGCCGAGCCGCCCCAGGGCCATCGCTCTGCCGATCGTGAAGAGCACCGTCGGCCCAGGGATCACGACCATCACGAACGCGGCCACGACGAAGGTCGCAAGGGTCTCGGCGCTGAACATGCTGCGAGCTTAGGGCAGGCCCGCGGAGACCCTCGAAAAGTTTTTTCTCGCGCCCGTCATAAAAACTCCGCATCCAGGTCTGGGTATGTGACAGGCAGCTTCTGCTTCCTGTTCGCACTGGGGACACACACGACTTTTCGGGGACAAGGCATGCGCCTCTCCTGCTCGCCGTACGTGGCGGACGGGATCGGCGCGCCGGGATTGGGACATTCATGAGCATTCGCTCGCACCACCGCACGACGGAGCGGTCATCACGCTCCGGAGTCGCGCCTCGCCGACGGGCGATGACGCGGCTGCTCGGCGTGCTCGCCATCGCCGGCGTGCTCGTCGCCGGCGCGACTCTCGCCCCCAACAGCGGCATCACGGCCGCGGCGACGGTGGCTGGCACTCCTGGCACCCCGCAGCCGGGCACGCCCGTGTACACCGAGAACTTCTCGAACCAGAACGCGTCGCTCCTGCCGATCAGCATCCTGAACTACACGGGTGGCGCGGCCGCGGCCAACTCGACGTACACCGCCTCGACTCAGTACACGCCCGCCGGCAACCAGTGCAACGGATGGGTCATGAGCAGCGTGACCCCGACGGCGCCCGTCACCGATCTCGGCTGCCTCAACAACCCGACCACGACCTGGCCCACGCTTCAGCAGATGGCGGCGGCACTCGGCACAGCGCAAGGGCAGACGGCGGCTCAGGCCGCGACGAACCAGGTGCTCACCTCGTACACCAACGCGACGAACGGCGTCATCGCCGCCGGCACGCAGTTCCGCACGGTCAATACGATCCCCGCGGTCGCCGGACACTACTACGCCGTGTCGGCGTACTTCGCCGCGGTCAACTGCCCCGCCGCCGGTGGTGCGAACCAGCCCAAGGAGACGTTCAGCCTGATCGTCAACGGCAACCCGATCGTGCTCAGCACGGGTCTGAACCCCTGCACGAACAACACCTTCTGGGGCACGCAGACCGCGAAGCTGCAGTCTGCTGCCTATCAGGTGCCCGTCGGAACCACGGCGAACCTCGGCCTGACGCTGTTCAACGCGACCGCCACGGGTTCGGGCAACGACGTCGCGTTCGACCTGCCGCAGATCGTCGATGTGACTCCTCAGCTCGACAAGGCGTTCAGCCCGACGGTGATCACGAACGGCTCGACCTCGAAGATGACGCTCACGGTCACGAACACGAGCGACCTCATGGCCAAGAACGACTGGTTCATCACCGACGCGCTGCCGGCGAACCTCAAGATCGCGGCGGCGCCGAACGTCGGCGGAACCTGCGTCCAGCGCGCCGGTGCGGCCTATGCGGTCACGGCACCCGCAGGCGGAACCTCGGTGTCGGTCACCGGCGGCGACCTCGCCTTGGGCCAGGCCTCGTGCACGATCACGGTCGACGTCACCTCGACGGTCAACGGCACCTACATCAACGGCCCGGCCAACATCACGACGAACCTGAACCCGCCGGCCGACGCCTCGCTCGAGGTCATCCAGCCGTCGATCGACATCGTCAAGAGCATCACCGCCGTGAACGGGGTCGCCGTGACCAGCGACACCGACCCCGACAAGGTGTACACCAAGGTCGGCGACGTCATCACCTACTCCTTCGTGGCGACCAACACGACTCCCAAGGCACCGACCAACACGACGCTCAACACCAACCTGACGAATGTGCGCATCACCGAGGACGCGTTCTCCGGTGTCGGTGACATGAGCGCCCTGACCTGCGTTCCGCCGCAGGGCTCCACGCTCGCCAGCGGCGCCAAGATGACCTGCACGGCCACCTACGTGGTGCAGCAGGGCGACATCGACAACGCACCGCTGACGAACGTCGCACGCGCCACCGGAACTCCGGCCGTCGGCCCCACCGTGACCGACACGGACGACGAGATCATCCCGGCCACATGGACGCCCGAGATCGTGCTCGACAAGACGGCCTCGGTCGTCGACGTCGACCAGGACGGCGTGACCGGGCTCGGCGATCACATCATGTACGCGTTCGACGTCACCAACACCGGCAACGTCACGGTCGCGAACATCACGGTGGTCGACGACCGGCTGACGCAGCGCAACATCACCGTGACGTGCACGCCCACGACCATCGCGCCCACTCAGGTCTCGCACTGCATCGCGAATGCGCCGTACGTCATCGGACAGGCCGATGTCGACGCGAAGAAGGTCATCAACACGGCCCACTCCACGGGAACCGACCCCAAGGGCGGCCCGGTGCGCTCGAACAACGACAGCACCGAGACGCCGATCGAGCCGTTCCGCATCCCGTTGCAGATCGAGAAGGTCGGCGAGGCATCCGCGAACACGTGGGTGCGCATGGACGGCTCCTCGTTCGCCGTGCTCGCCGACGCGAACGGCGAGCCGGGCACCGCGCTGCCGTTCACGATCAACGGCATCGAGACGGGACTGTTCCAGATCGACAGCATCCCCGCCGGCACCTACTGGCTGAGCGAGCTGACGGCACCAGACGGATTCAGCCTGCTCGCAGCGCCGGTGAAGTTCACCATCAACCCCGACCGCACCGTGAGCATCACGGCAGGCGGCGACGCGGCGGTGACCGCCACAGGCCAGATCATCACGGTGCGCGATGTTCCGGCGATGAGCCTTCCGACCACCGGGGGGACGGGCGCGCTGCCCTACATCCTCGCCGGTTCCCTGACCGTGTTCGGCGCGGGCGCGCTGGCCCTCTGGGTCCGCAGACGTAGTGCACGTGCCGACGCCGATGACCCGCAGATCTGATCTGCACTTCTCACCGACCACCATCTGTACACCACCAGGGCGACCTGGCCACCGAGAGAGAGACACAGTGAACACTCCCAACAACGGACGCGGATCCCGCGTCGCGGCAGGTCTGCTCGTCGCAGGCGTCGCCGCGCTGACCCTCGCAGCACCCGCAAGCGCTGCGACACCGAACCTCGTCGACCCGGATGCTGTCGGTTCGCTGACGATCCACAAGTTCGAGGCGCCTGAGACGCCGACCGGCCTGCCGAACGACGGCACCGAGCAGAACGTCGCACTGGCACCGCTGCCCGGCGTGGGCTTCACGGTCTACAAGGTCGACACGATCGATCTGACGAGCAACCAGGGCTGGATCGACGCGAACGATCTCGCCGACCTCGACCCCGACAGTGTCGCCGACATCACCGCTGCCGGCTACACGGCCAGCGCGGTCGGCGGTCAGACGCTGACCGACGCGAACGGCGAGATCGCTCTGGCGAACCTCGACCTGGGTCTGTACTTCGTGGTGGAGACCGCGCCGCTGGCGGGCTCGACCGGTGTGGCGCCGTTCCTCGTGACCGTGCCGTTGACCGATCCGGCCGATGACAGCAGCTGGCTGTACGACGTGCACGTCTACCCGAAGAACGCCCTGACCGAGGCGACCAAGACCGCCGAGGACTCGGAAGACGTCAAGCTCGGCGACGAGATCGACTTCACCATCACGGGTGACATCCCCAATGTCGCCGTCATCGACGGCTACAAGATCGTCGACACGCTCGACGACAAGCTCGACTACGTCAGCGCCGCCGTCTCGCTCGTCGACGGAACCCCGCTCGCCGCGGGCGACTACACGATCGTGCACGACGCCGCGACCAACGCGGTCACGGTCGAGTTCACCGCGTCGGGCCTCGCAGTGCTCGCAGCTCACCCCGCGACGCAGGTGCAGGTCGTCGTCACGACCGAGGTCAACACGGTCGGCGAGATCGCCAACACGGCAGTGCTCTACCCGAACGCCGGTTCGTACACGGTTCTGCCCGGTGAGCCCGGCGGACCCACGGTCACCCCTGAGGTCATCACCAAGTGGGGCGACATCACGGTTGAGAAGACGGACAAGGCCGGCGCACCGCTCACCGGCGCCGTGTTCTCGGTGTACCCGACCGAGCAGGACGCGATCGACGGCACCAACGCCATCGCCCTCGCCGGCTCGACGGAGTTCGCGGTCGCCGCTGACGGCACCGTGACCATCTCGGGTCTGCGCTACTCCGACTGGGCGGACAACGCCACGGTGGCAGTGGGCGAAGACGGCTACCAGTCGTACTGGCTCGCCGAGATCGTCGCACCCGACGGATTCGAGCTGCTCGCGGCTCCGATCGAGTTCACCGTCACCGCAGCCACCACGGCCGTGGGCGTCGACCTCGAGGTCGTCAACGTTCCCTCGAACGCCGGCTTCACCCTGCCGCTGACCGGTGGCACCGGCACGACCCTGTTCCTCGCCGGTGGCGTCATGCTGCTCGGTGGAGCGGTCCTCCTCGCCATCCGCAGCCGCCGCAAGGCCGCAGCACAGGCGTAACCCGAAAGACCGGCCGTGCGGGGGAGGTGAAGACATTCCTTCCCCCGCACGGCCCACTCGTCTTCACCTTCTTCCCCTTCTCCGATCAGAGAGCGCAGCATGACCCTCATCGACGCGTCCACACCGGATTCTCCGGCGCGACCCTCCACGCGTGCCACCGCGCACAGGACGCGGTGGGGATGGAGTCAGTCGATCGTCATGCTCATCGCGACCATCGGCATCGTGGTGCTCGTCTATCCGACCGCAGCCTCGTGGTTCTCCGCGTGGAGTCATGACACCGATGTCGACGGCTACGTGCAGTCCGTCGAGCAGATTCCCGATGCGGCCGTCGACGAGATGCTCGCCGCGGCCGACGAGTACAACGAGAACCTGCCGACCGGACCGCTGCGTGACCCCTATGCACTCGGCGCGGACGGTCAGCAGACGGCGATCGGGGAGGGCGCGTCGGCATACTTCGACACCCTGAGCGCCGACGGAACAGACACGATGGCACGGATCCGCATTCCGAGCATCCACGTCGACCTGCCGATCTTCCATGGCACCGACGAAGAGACACTGTCGCGCGGGATCGGGCACCTTTACGGATCGTCCCTCCCCGTGGGCGGCTCGGGCACCCACTCGGTGCTCACCGGGCACAACGGCTTCGTGCAGGCAACCCTCTTCGACGACATCGACGAACTCGTCGAGGGCGACATCATCGTCGTCAGCACCCTGGGCCGAGACCTCTACTACGAGGTCGACCAGACGAAGACCGTCCTTCCGAACGATGCGGAGGATCTGCGCCAGGTCGCCGGCAAGGACTACCTGACGCTCGTCACCTGCACGCCCACGGGCGTCAACACCCACCGTCTTCTGGTGCGCGCCGAGCGCATCGACGCTCCGACCGAGGAATCCTCCGTCACCACGATCGCGGACACGACCGACCCGGCGGGATTCCCGTGGTGGGCACTGCTCGTCGTCGGGGTCCCGGTGCTCACTTTCATCGTCGTCATGCCCCGGCGCGGGCGCAAGAACCGCAGCGGCCGACGAGCCACGCATCGTGCCGCTGAATCCGACTCATGACAGTCGACATGACAGTGGACCGCACCGACTCGAACCGAGGAGATTCCGGTGGGGCTGTTCCGAGTCGACGGCCGCGGCGACGATTCGGTCTGTTGTTCGCGAGCATCGTGCTCGTCGGACTCGGGATGTCTTTCCTCTCGGCATCCGTGTTCGCCCCCGATCTCGTGGACAAGGTGACCGGTGACGTCAAGGTCTCGGTGCTGAAGCAGTTCCATCAGATCTTCGCCCCCGACGAGCTGCCGACGATCCGGCTCGGGGGTGAGGGCGGGATGGTCGAACTCGACCACTGCGACGGCACGTTCACCGAGATGGTCAGCTATCGGATAGACGACGTGCTTCCGCTCTTCGCCGCCCACAACAACTGCGGAGGCGACGTGATTCTCGGGTGGGATCTCGGTCAGCGCGTCATGGTCGAGGGCTCTGACGTCGTCTACGAGGTCGTCGAGGAGAGGCACACTCCGAAGTGGTCGAACGTCGAGGCGCTCGTCGGCATGACGGGCGAGTTCATGGTGCAGACCTGCTTCTACGGCGAGAACAGGATGCGCTTTCTGTCGCTCGCACCCGTGGGCCCGGCGGGGAGCGTCGACTGATGTGCCTTTCGTCGAAGAACTCCGGTGGGCCCCGTCATGTTTTCCGGTCATATCGGTCTTGTAGGTATGGCCATCGGCCGCGCGTCGGGTTCCCGGCCGACGCCCGCACAGCAGAGATCGACCGCTCCCCGGCCGAACCCTCTCCCCGCGGAATCGACCCCTACGAGGGTCCGAGGGACGAGGCATCCCCACTGCCTCGTCCCTCATTCGTCTCCGGCGCTCCCCGTGAGACGCCGGTCCTGACAGCATCCGGAGCAGCATGAATTTCGGCACGCACATCGATGGTGAAGACGACATCTCGGGTGAACCATCCGATGCTCAGATCATCGAGGCCGTGCGCGGCGGGGACATCGGTGACTTCGCGCTTCTCTGGCGCAGGCACGTCGAATCGGCTCGGCGTGCGGCCAGGGCGATCTCGCCGTCGTCGGATCCCGACGATCTCGTGAGCGAGGCCTTCGCGTCGATCCTCCGGGTGACGAAGGCGGGCGGTGGACCGAGCGACGCCTTCCGGCCCTATCTTCTCGCCACGTTGCGCAACACCGCCGCCCGCTGGGCTCGGAACGGGACAGCGCTCTCGATCGACCTGGTGCCAGAGCGCGACCTGTCAGCGGAGGACGGCGACGCCTTCGAGCGCATCGCCGAGCGGTCCAGCATCGCCGCGGTGTTCGGCACGCTGTCGGCGAGGCACCGGACCCTGCTCTGGTACCTCGAGGTCGAGGGGATGAAGCCGAGAGAACTCGCGCCCCTGATGGGAATGACCTCGAACGCGGTCTCCGCCCTGGCCGCACGGGCACGCGACAGCTTCCGTCGAGCCTGGCTGGAGGCGCACATCCACGACCCCTCCCGGTCGGAGGAGTGCCGGTGGTTCTGCGAGCGCGTGGTGGCCAGGCGAGAGCGCTCGATGGGTGCTGGCGATGCGGACCGCTTCAGCGAGCACATGAACACGTGCGGCGGATGCCGGATCGTCGCTGCGGAGATCGACACCGTGTCGCAGCGGCTGCGTTCGATCCTGCCCGCGGCACTGCTCGGCGGCGCGGCGGCGGCGATCTACACAGGCGATGGGACGGCAGAGGCCCACGTCATGGGGGCGGCCTCGTCGGTCGGGTCAGCCGGGGCGTTCGGGACGGACGGAGGGGCATCGTTCGGCGCCGGCACTCCTGCCGCCGCGCACGGAGCAGCATCGGCGGTTCCGGCCGGAGGCCTCGCGGCGCTGGCGGCCACCGCTGTCGTCGTCGTCGGCGCTGTCATCTTCACCGGCAGCGTGCTGACTCTGTCCGCCGGGGATTCCGATCGCACCGAACTCCCTTCGTCGTCGTCTGAGGTGACGATCGCGGGTGAGGCCGGTCCGGTTCTCGAAGAGCTGCCCCACCCTGTGGTCCTGCCGCCTGCGGCCGAACCGACGCCCGAGGCGCAGCCGGCACCGGAGCACGAGCCGGCGCCCGCACCGGAGTCGATGTCGGATTCGACGGAGAGCGATCCGCGTGAGAGCTCGGCACGAGTCACGGAGGAAGGCCACCGGCTGGTTCCGGGCAGCGATGGCACTCCGGTTCCGTCGACAGTCGCGCCCGAGACGACGGGGCCGACCGAGGGCAGCGCGGAGGCATCACCTCCCGTCGACGCACCGGAGTTTCGCATCACGCAGTCGATCGCGCAGAACTCCTTGATCCCGGATCTGCTGGAGGGGATCGGCACTCCCGGCGCGATCATCACGGTCGTCGACGAGAACGGTGTGGTGCTGCATAGGGCGATCGTCGATGAGTTCGGCGCATTCGTGCTCGACGTCTCGGGCGAAGAGACTCACCAGGGCATGACGCTCAGTGTGGGGCAGCAGGACGCCGTGACCGGATTCACCGAGTGGGCGGAGGACATCGGGCCACTGACCTTCGCGACACCGACCATCGCGCCCGCCGACCCAGACACCTGCCCCGGGGTCTCTCTCGGCGCTGTGAGCTGCCTGCGTCTGCGCGCCGAGCCGGATGCGTGGGTCGAGCTGCTCGATGGTCAGGGGCGGTCGCGCATGGTGTGGCTTTCGGCCGCAGCTCGCGACGGGATCGTCATCCGCTCCGGGGCCGATGAGCCGTTCGTCGCCGCCCGATACGTCGACCCGACGACGAAGCGCGCCGGCGTGACCATCCTGCTGCCGGCGGCCATCGAATGAGCGCTCAGTCCGTTGTGCGCGAGTCGGCTGACAGACGGAGCCAGAGCCAGAGCCGGGTGTCGGGCGAATCGAGATCGATCCCCAGCTCGGTGCGCACGACATCGAGCCGGTACCGGACGGTGTTCTGGTGAACGTGCAGCGCATTCGCCGTCTCGCGGACGCTGCCGAGCTGGTCGAGGTAGACGCGCACGGTGCGCGTCAGGTCGGTGCCCTGTGCCGCGTCATGTGCGGCGAGGATGCTCGCCGCATCGCCGACCGCGGCGTCGAGGCCCTCGATGAGATCGCCGACCTGAAGGATCGCGAGGCGATCGCGCATCTCGTCGAAGGTCGCGACAAGGGCGTGACGGTCTCTGTCATGGCGCGGCGAACTCATGAGCGCGCCGGCGACGGCTCCGGCCTCGCGGTACGAACGAGCGATGCCGTTGATGTCGTTCGCACGCCTGCCGATGCCTGCGATCAGCGCGTTGTCGACGCGGACCATCGCCTGGGTGAAGGTCTCGGCCGCTGCCTGGTGAGGGCCGGGGATGAGCGTCACGACCTGGGAGCCCACGATCGCGCTGTGCGAACCCGGGAACGCGGCGCTGGACACGCTGATCGCCAGATGGAGCACGCGGTGCAATCCACGCACAGCCTCGACCTCGTCGAAGGTGTTCACCCGCAGGCACACGACGGTGCAACCGGCCTCGGGTCGGAGGAGCAGCTGCGAGGCCGCGCCGCGGGCATGCCGACGGTCCTCGAGAAGCGTTCGGAGAAGCCCGGAGGTGCGCTGGTCGCGGTCGCCCGCGTCCTCGCGTGCGCGCAGCAGATGCTGGGCGACGATCGGCTCCATCTCCTGCAGCAGATCTCGGGTGTGGGCGGCGTGCGACGGGTCGACCTGGATCACCCAGAGAGAGCCGAGCAGTTCTCCCGACGCTCTGACGGCGATCCCGACCCGGCCGAACAGGTCGGTGCTCGAGGGGAAGTGCCGCGCCTCGGTGACACGGAGCAGCGATCGGTAGCGGGAGTCGGACGTGATCGAGATGTCCTCCTGCAGCAGGAGAGTGGTGCGTCGTCGTGCGTCGTCGATCGGCTGCTCGCTGTGCGTGGAGTACCCCACGACCTGGCCCGCGGAGTCGACGATGCTGACCGCTCCGCCTGCCAGGGTGGCGACCGCGTCGGCAAGACCGAAGAGATCACCCAGCCGCACGCCGGTGACCTGCCCGATCGAGTGAGCACCCAGCAGCGACCGCAGGACGTTCGCGAGCTGCGCCCAGTCTCCCTCGCCGTGGCGGAGCACGGCGAGGGCGGGGTGCTGATCGGTCGACGTCCAGTCCCGAGGATCGTCGTCCATGGGGGCACGCAGCACGAGAGCGGCCGCCCCGGCGTCGGCCAGCTCGGCTATGAGCGCCGTCACGTGACTCGATGCGACGCCGGCACCGAGCACGATCCGGTCGATGTACGCGGGGGCCGGTGTCGACGGATCGTAGAACTCCACTCCGGCGAACGTCCTCGAGTCGAAGCGGGCGCTTCGGGCAGCCGTGAAGAGCCGCCCGCCACTGACCCGCAGAGCGTCTCGCAACGTCGGATCTGCGGGGTGAACCTCGGAGGCTGCCATGGAACCTTCTCTACTCGACGCGGAGAACTTTCATACGAATCTACATACCGGTCAGATCGCTGGATCGCAAGGCTGGTAGTGAGAAATCGAAAGGGAACCCAGTGAACAACCCGCCCGTTGCTCCTGACTCGATGCGCGCCCCCGGGGCCACGCCGTGAGCGCCTCGACTGTGCGCGAGCGACGCATGCGGACCGCCTCCGAGGTGAGCGACGACGAACTCGTGCTCGCCACCCGCGCGGGGGACAGCAGGGCGTTCGGCGTGCTCTGGGATCGTCATTCGCCGGCCGCACTTCGCGCCGCGCGTTCGATCACGAGCTCCATCGATCCGGAGGACCTCGTCAGCGAGGCATTCGCCAAAACTTTCAGCGCGATCCGCAACGGCGGCGGTCCGACCGACGCCTTCCGGCCCTACATCCTCGCTGCCGTGCGCAGTGCCGCGGCCACCTGGGGAGGCAAGCAGAAGGACGTCGTCGCGCTCGAGTACATCGACGAGCTGCCGGTCGAGCACACCGACGACTCGCTCGACCTGCTGTCAGACAAGGCGCTGCTGACAGCGGCGTTCAAGGATCTCCCCGAGCGATGGCGCACCCTGCTCTGGTACCTCGAGGTCGAGGGCATGAAGCCGCGAGAGATCGCACCGCTCATGGGCATGACCCCGAACGCCGTCTCGGTGCTGGCAGCGCGGGCGAGGGAGGGGTTCAAGCTCGCATGGCTGCAGGCGCACATCACAGAACCCGGACGCGACCCCGAATGCCGGTGGACGTGTGAGCGCATCGTGGCGCAGGGTCGCAAGCGCCATGTGGCGCGCGCCGACCGCGCGCGCTTCGACGCGCACCTCGAACGCTGCATACGATGCACGATGGCCAGTGCCGAGATCGAGCGGGCTTCGTCGAAGCTGCGGGCCGTGCTGCTGCCCGTGGTCATCGGCGGACCTGCGGCGGCAGCCTATTCGGCCGGATCTCCGGCGCCCGCCATGGCGGCTTCGATGACGGGCTGGATGCCCCGAGGAACGTCGCAGTGGCTCGTGGTCGGCGGATCTGTCGCCGCGGCAACGGCGGTCGTCGCGGTCGCGGCGGTCGCCGCGCAGCTGGCGCCGGTCGGATCCCCGGATGCCGACGAGTCGTCCGCACTCGTCGTCGCATCGCCGGCTCCGATCGAGTCGCCCGCATCGGCTGGCGCCCCGGCACCGATCGAATCCCCGGCACCGGTCGAATCTCCGGCACCGACCGAACCTCCGATCGAGGCGGAGCCTCCTGTCGAACCGCAGCCGCCCGCGTCGGTCCCTGAGCCGCAGCCCGATCGCGAGGCCGTCGAGGATCCGATCGCCGTGCCTCCGGCGCCCACGGACATCACCGAGCCTTCGACACCGGGGGACGTGCGCACCCCACCCCCGGTACGGCCGCCGGCGGCCCCCGCGCAACACCCTCCGGTCGTCGAGCCTCCCGTCGTGGACCCGCCGGTGGTGGACCCTCCGGTTGTGGAGCCTCCGGTGGTGGGGCCTCCCGTGGTGGAGCCTCCCGTGACGATCTCCTGGATCATCCTGCCGACCACGGCCGTTCCGCCGGTGATCACCGGCACCGGGACGCCGGGTGCAGCCGTCGAGATCGTCGATGAGACGGGGCGCGTGATCGCCACGACGGTCGTCACTGCGGACGGAACGTTCTCGGTTCGTCCCGACATCGAGTTCCTTCATCAGGGCATCTCGATCTCGATGCGGCAGACCTCGCCGACCACGGGCGAGCAGACGGCGAGCGAGCCGACCGGACCGGTGTACTTCCCCGTCCCGGGACTGGGTGAGGACTCGGACGGGGTCATCTCGCGCACGGATTCCGACGGCGACGGGAGGCGCGATGACCTCGCGCTCGATGTTCGGGGCGTCGCCGGGTCGACGGCATCCGTATCCGTCGACGGGGGTCCTGCGTCGACCGTGCTGCTCACGGGCGCGTCGACCGTCGTGTCGTTCGTCGATATCCGGCCGGGACTCCATCGGGTCACGCTGCGATATGTCGACCCGGCGACGGGGACCTTCGGGTTCGCAGACACAGACCACATCCTCGTGGTGCCCTGACCGACTCCTCTGCGCGAAGGGGCGCCCCGCAGGGTGCGCCAGATGAGAAGCTAGAAGGATGAGCCTTTCCCGCGAATCCGACGTGATCGCCCCATCGGGAGGTGGCGCTCTGACCGATGTGGAGGTGCAGCGCCTCCGTGAGGACTTCCCGATCCTGCGCGCCGAGGTCAACGGACATCCCCTGACGTATCTGGATTCGGGCGCCACCTCGCAGCGTCCCCTCGCCGTGCTCGACGCCGAACGCGAGTTTGCCTCGACGCTGAACGCCGCCGTGCATCGCGGCGCACACACCCTCGCCGCCGAGGCGACGGAGGTGTTCGAGGATGCCCGCGCGACCGTGGCGCGGTTCGTGGGCGCCGACGAGGGCGAGATCGTCTGGACGTCGAACGCCACCGAGGCGCTCAACCTCGTCGCCTATTCGATCTCGAACGCGTCGCTGGGACGCGGGGGAGCGGCTGCCGAGCGTCTTCGGCTGCGTGCGGGCGACGAGATCGTCACCACCGAGATGGAGCACCACGCGAATCTCATCCCGTGGCAGGAGCTCGCGGCACGTACGGGGGCGACCCTGCGGGTGATCCCGCTCGACGACGACGGGGCCCTCCGACTCGATGCCGCCGCCGACCTCATCACCGAACGCACGAAGCTCGTCGCGTTCACACACGTGTCGAACGTGCTCGGCGTGATCAACCCCGTCGAGCAGCTCGTCGCCCTGGCCCGCGCGGTCGACGCGATGGTCGTGCTCGACGCCTGTCAGTCGGCACCTCATCTGCCGCTCGACGTGCGCGCGCTCGATGTCGACTTCGCCGTGCTGTCGGGTCACAAGATGCTCGGCCCCACCGGCATCGGCGCGCTCTACGGTCGGCGCGAGCTGCTCGAAGCCATGCCGCCGTTCCTCACGGGCGGTTCGATGATCACGACGGTCACCACCACGGAGGCCGCCTATCTGCCGCCGCCCCAGCGCTTCGAGGCCGGCACCCAGCGGGTCTCGCAGGCGGTCGCGCTCGCCGCGGCGATCGACTACCTGACCTCGGTGGGCATGCCGCGCATCGCCGCGCACGAGGCCGCCTTCGGCAGACGACTCGTCGAGGGGCTCACAGCCATCGACGGGGTTCGCGTGCTCGGCGCCGGCATCGACCTGCCGCGCGTCGGGCTCGCGAGCTTCGACGTGGACGGCATCCACTCGCACGACGTGGGCCAGTTCCTCGACGATCGCGGCATCGCCGTGCGGGTGGGGCACCACTGCGCGCAGCCGCTGCATCGTCGTCTCGGCATCACGTCGTCGACGAGGGCCAGCACCTATCTGTACACGACCCAGGCCGAGATCGATGCAGTGCTCGACGGCGTTCAGGGTGCGATCGACTTCTTCCGGAGGGGCGCATGAGCGACCTGCAGAACCTGTATCAGGAACTCATCCTCGACCACTCCCGCACCCCGCACGGGTTCGGGCTGCGCGGCGAGATCGCCGCGCAGTCGCACCAGGTGAATCCGACCTGCGGTGACGAGGTCACCCTGCAGGTGCATCGCGCCGACGACGGCAGCATCGAGGCGCTCGCGTGGGAAGGCCACGGATGCGCCATCTCGCAGGCCTCCGCGTCCCTGCTCGCCGAACTCGCCGAGGGGCTCACGGTCGACGAGCTCGAGATCCGCATCGCCGCGTTCCGCGAGGCGATGCGCTCGCGAGGCAAGATCGAACCGGATGAGGAGCTGCTCGGCGACGCCGCCGCCCTCGGGGGCGTCTCGCGCTATGTGGCGCGAGTGAAATGCGCCATGCTGGCGTGGGTCGCCGTGGAGGACGCACTCCACAAGGCATGAGCCTCGGCGCCGTGCGGTGCAGGATGGACTCATGCCTCTTGACCTGACCCCGCTCAGCGCAGACCGCTTCGACGACTGGCTCGAGGCCACCAGAGCGCGGCTCGTGACGCTCCGGCAGGAGTCGGGGATGTTCGTCGGCGAGGACGCGGGCTCGCACGTCGATGCCGTCCTGGGTGACCTGCTCTCGGCCGGCCACGAGACCGAGACCTCGCTCATCCTCACGATCGATGAAGAGGGCACCCGCGTCGGCACGGTGTGGCTCGCCGCGAACAGCGGGGTGCTGATCATCGTCGATCTCGCGTTCGCGATCGATCCGACCGCGCGACAGCTCGACGAGCTGCTCGATGAGCTCCGGTCTTTGGCACGCAGGCAGCACGTCGGTCGCCTCAGCATCGCGTTGCACTCGTCCGACACCGCGGGCAGAGCCTTCGTCGAGGGACGAGGCTTCGAGGTCGCGTCGATCCAGATGCTTCTCGAACCTCTCCCGTCTCGCGCGCCTCGCGCGTCCGGTGGCCTTGTCGTGACACCGATGACGTCCGAGCGATTCACGAGCTTCGCCGCGGCATCCGAAGCGGCCTTCGCCGAGGATCTGGTGTCTTCCGGCCGGTATTCGGCAGAGGATGCGGTGGTCGAGTCGCACCGGCAGATGGAGCTCGAACTTCCCGAGGGCATCGATTCGGAGGGGCAGGAGCTCTTCACGGCCCACGTCGACGGCGCCGAGGTCGGGGTGCTGTGGATCGGTGTGCGCCGCCGGGGTGGGCGTCCGCATGCGTTCATCCTCGACATCGAGATCGCGTCCGATCAGCGTCGCAAGGGCTACGGTCGCGATCTCATGCTCGCGGCTGAGCATGAGGCGGCACGGCTGGGAGCAGACTCGATCGGGCTGCATGTCTTCGGCTTCAACACCTCGGCGATCACGCTCTACGAGAGCCTCGGCTACCGCCGGGTCGAGGAGCGGTTCCTGCTCACGGTGTGATCGGCGACACGCGGCGTCATGGGGGAATAGCAGGGCCGCGCACACGTTGGCCCGAGCATGACTACTCTCGGAATCATCGGTGCAGGACACATCGGCAGCCAGGTCGCACGCGTCGCCGTGGCCAACGGCTATGACGTCGTGATCGCGAACTCGCGCGGACCGGAGACCCTCGCGGGCCTCGTCGCGGAGCTGGGCGATCGGGCGACGGCCGCGACTGCTGCCGACGCCGCCACCGCGGGCGACGTCGTGGTCGTCACGGTGCCGCTCGGCAAGATCGACCAGCTGCCCGTCGAGCAGCTCGCCGGCAAGATCGTGCTCGACACGAACAACTATTACTTCGAGCGCGATGGGCACATCGACGCCCTCGACCGGGGCGAGACGACCACGTCGGAGCTTCTGCAGGCGCAGCTGCCGACCTCGCGCATCGCCAAGGCGTTCAACCACATCTACGCCGCCGACATCACGACCGACGGGTCGCCGGCGGGCACGCCCGATCGACGCGCGCTCGCCACGGCCGGTGATGATGCCGAGGCCGTCGCCTTCGTCACCCGCTTCTACGATGAGGCAGGCTTCGACACGGTCAACGTCGGATCCCTCAGCGAGTCCTGGCGCGTGGAGCGCGGCCGGCCGGCGTACGTCGTGCGACAGAACGCCGACGAGCTGACGGCGAACCTCGCGATCGCGAACCGTCTGCCCTGACGTGAGGGGAGAGGGGAGGAATGCCGGCGGCATCCGCTCCCCTCTCTCAGGTCAGCCGTCCGACGAGGCACGGAACGGTAACATATGCGTTCCGTTGGGATACCAAACTTGTCGGACGGATCGGCGAGTGCGATAATTCCGGCATGGTGGGGGTGGGGACTACCGGCGAACTCGAGTCGGTGAGGGTAACGCGCGTTCTGCGCGACGACATCGTGCTCGGTCGACGCGCCCCCGGATCCCGGCTCATCGAACGCGACATCGCTGCGGAGCTCAACGTGTCGCGGCTGCCCGTGCGCGAGGCGATCCGCACGCTCGTCGGCGAGGGAGTGGTCGTCGCCCGACCACGCAGTTGGGCAGTGGTGCGGGAGTTCACGCATGATGACATCCGGGACTTCGGAGAGGTCCGAGAGGCGATCGAGACGCTGATCTTCGTCTTCGCCGCTGAGCGCCATACTGACGAGGGAATCGCGCGGCTTCGGGCGGCCTACGAGCGCGAGTTCGCCGCCGCATCCGCCGACGAGGTCGAAGCCGCCCGCATAGCGGCGGGCGAGTTCCACGAGATCGCCGCCGAGCTCGCCGGTAACGAGATGCTCGGCGAACTCATCGCCGTCTTCGTCACGCGCCTGCGCTGGCTGTTCGGACAGCACGACGATCTGCTCGGAATGGCCGAGGAGCACCGCCTCATTCTCGACGCTGTCGCAGCGCGTGACACCGACACCCTCCGCTGGATGATCCCCCGGCACCTCGCCAGCGGTCAGGAAGCCGCAGAACGGCGCCTGAGCGATCAGGCGTACTCGATCTGAGCGTCCGGTCTGTCCCGCCCCGCGCTGAGCGCGCACCGGTCTGGAGAGTGCTTCCCGGCGAGGATATATTGGCCCTACGGAATCGTTCCGGAAATCGTCGTGTCCTGGGGAGCGATATGAGAGGCGTTGCCGTCGTCGCCGGTGGGCTGCTGCTCCTCGGCGGAACGGTGCTCATCGCTGTCGCCGATCAGCAGCGCGTGGAGGCGCTCGCCGAGGCTAGGGCGGCCGTCGTCGAGGCCGAAGAGCGGCTCGACGCCGCTCACGAGGTGAACTTGCGCCTCGCAGGGCAGCTGACCACGCTGCGCACGGCCATCGCCGAACAGGAGACGCTCCTCTCCGACACCTCGGGTCTGCTGCCATGAGGGGATGTCTGTGATCCGACGGGTCCTCTCTGTCGCCATGGTCGCCGCGCTGATGCTGGGTGCGGGCGTCGTCGCTCGCGCCGTCGCTCTCGACGAAGACAGGGCGGCCGTGATCGCCGAGCTGCAGTCGCTTGCGCAGTCGACTCGGACGGCGCAGATGCGCACCGACCATCTCGAAGGGGCGATCGCGATCGCCGAGAAGGACACCGCTGCGCGCGCCGCCGTGCTCGAGGTACGGCCCGCGTTCGTCGCTGAGATCACCGCGCTGAGAGTGGCGATGGAGGGAGCAGACGGCAAGATCGACACCTCGGCGCACCGGGCGGCCGCGATGTCGGCGCAGGAGTCGGTCCTCGCCGAGCGGAAGAACCCGGCAACGGTCATCGCCGCCACCGCCACCGTGCATGCGCTCATCGACAGGGTGGGGCAGGACATCGGCAGCTGGGAGGCGGCGCAGTACGCGGCGCCGTCGGGCCCGGCCTGGTCGTCGAGCGGGCCGGATGGATTCGCGCGGGTGCGCGCCGCCCTCGACCGGGTCGGAGGAGGGGGCGTCGGCCTGTACGAATCGGCCTCATGTGCGGGAGGCACTGCGCCGGCGTGCGCGAACAGCAGCGGCTACATCAAGTACCGCGCCGACATCGTGGACTGGAGCGTCGACCGGCTGAACTGGGCGATGGCGCACGAGCTGGCCCACATCTATCAGTTCCGGGTCTGGGGCGCCCTGACCTCGTCGGACGTGTACTACTCGTCCTTCGGCGGAGACCCCGAGTTCCTCGCCAACTGCATGGCGGTCGTGCGCGGCTACCCCGGGTCCATCGGGTGCGACAGCGAGCAGCAGTCGTGGGCGTCGGGGATCTGGGTCGGCGCGGTCCGCTGAGTCAGGCGATCGGGGTGGTCGTGTCGATGGCCTCGCGCAGAGGGCCGCGCATGACCCGCCAGTAGCCCGTCGGTGCGAGGCGAGCGAGAACATCGATCAGCCGCGCCTCCCTGCCGACCATCGTCCGCGCGCGGCGACGCTCAGTCGCCTGCACGATCAGCGCGGCGGCATCCGTCGGCTCGGTGTGATACATCGCTGCCTGCGCCGCCGCGGCGCGCGCGGCGACCGCCGGATCGATCGCGGCCGCATATCTTCCGTGCAGGATGATCCCCGTGCGCACGCCGGCGGGGTAGACCGCACCGACCGTCACCGAGGTGCCCTCGAGTTCGTGTCGCAGCGCCTCGGAGAACCCGCGCACCGCGAATTTGCTCAGGGAGTACGGGATGCGTCCGGCGGGCGCGGCCAGCGCGTACACGCTCGCAAGGTGCGAGATGTGCGCAGCGGGTGCCGCACGCAGGGCGGGCAGCAGCGCCTTCGTGATCGACACCGTTCCCCAGAGGTTCACATCGGTCAGCCAGCGCATCTCCTCCATGGTCAGCTGTTCGAGATCTCCGAGCATCGACGAGCCCGCGCACGTGATCAGAGCGTTCACGCGCGGATGCGCTGCGGTGATCTCGTCGGCCGCGGCGAAGACGGCGTCGTCGTCGCGCAGATCGACGACGTGCGTGGTGACGGTGGGACCCCCGAGTTCGGCGGCGATGGCCGCGAGCCCCTCGGCGTTGTGGTCGATGAGCGCCAGATGCACGCGCCGGCGCGCGAGCAGGCGGGCGATGTCGGCGCCCATCCCACTCGCAGCGCCGGTGATGACCGTCGTGCTTCCGGTGAGCGTGAGACGCTTCATTGCACCCCTCCTGGCGGCGATCGGAGCAGCAGCCGGTCGCGGAGCCGGTCGCGGAGACCCGATTCCGATCCATTCTGGCCCACTGCAACCGAGAGCGATACCGGTACGCTCGAAGCAAGGAGGTAGCGGTGGGACGAACTGCAGATGCCATCGCAGAAGGCGTCGCGATCGCGACCGCTGCGGCGCGCCTCGCCGTGAAGAATCACATCCTCATCGGCACGATCGCCGAGAACGGCGTCTTCGACACGGACAAGTACATCGCCGATGCGCGCGAAGCGCTGCGGGCGATGGCTGAGGAGTCCGAAGAGGTCGAGCGCAACATGACCGAGTTGCGCAAGCGCGCTCGCGGGCGCCACTCCGACCCCTCGGGAACCCACGACTACCGGGACCGCGATGTGCGCAACCTGCGTCGGCGGGCCAAGCAGTCGCACGGGGTCGCGATCAAGCTGCGCGACATGATGGATGATGAGGCCGCGTTGCGCGTCATCGTCGAAGAGGCCCGCGAGGGCGCCTGGGCCGATGTGCGGCACAACCTCGATCGTCGACTGCGCGTCGAGGGCATGCGGCCCGATCAGGATCCCGATTACGAGCGCATGCGCGAGGCGCGGATGCAGGCGCTGCGCCTCGTCGATCTGCAGGCGCTGTCGTCTCTGCAGCGCGCGAAGGCCAAGCGCAAGAAGAAGCAGAACACGCCCGACAGTGACGAGTGAGCCCTCGTTTCGCTTTCGTGTCGCGTCTGTTGTAGGCTGTTCTACGGCCCGCTGAGCGGTCCAGGAGCGCCCGTAGCTCAATGGATAGAGCATCTGACTACGGATCAGAAGGTTAGGGGTTCGAGTCCCTTCGGGCGCACATCAGCTGAAACCCCCGTCGCGAAAGCGGCGGGGGTTTTGTCATTTCCTCCCTATCTCGCGGCAAAGTGGGACATGGAAGCGCAGAACAGGCGGTCGCCGCGTGCGGATGTCGCACTCCACGGTTCGCGATTATGGGGCTAGGCATTGTACTAAGCGGGGGCTTGTCCATGCTTTCACTCGTCAAGCCCGGCTTCACCAAGCAGAGCGGCGTGCTCCGCGTCGTTCAGCGGCACCGCATCGTCACCCGCGATATCGTCCTGCGGAACGAGGCCGCAAAGCGCTAGAGACACGTCTCCGACCTCGATGAAGTACTGATCTATGAAACGCGCAGCGGCTTTAAGCCAGCGACGACGCGAAGTTCGTCCCGAGTGACCTGCCAGTGCCCGACCTGGTCGGAGTACAGATGGTGGGCGAGCGGATCGAGTTCACGGGAGAGCGGTTGTTCCCGCGCGGCGCGAGCGACCAGGTACGGTGAAGCAACCGCCGATGAGGCACCGGGTCGAGCAGATAGGTCTCCATGTCCCCTCTCTACAAGCGCAGACGCGAGCTTGCGGCGCTCGAAGAACGCGAGCGTCAGGGTGAATCGTTTTGGTCGGAGAACTTCTCGATAGAAACCAGGAACCGACTTCAGTTGGTGATGCAGAGTGGTGCGGGTGGGGGCGACTATCGAACCATCGAAGCCTCGATCCGCGTCTTGCTTGCAGACCTCGGTTTGCTTTCGCTCTACAAAAATGCGCACGGCGATTCGAGAGACCAGTTCTTCCGCTATCTCGCAGAATGTGACGACGACATGGTGCCCTCCGTGGTCGAAGCATTTGGCAAGGGGTACGAGCGCGCATTCGAAGAGGAGGCTCAGCGCCAGTCGTTCTTCAGCGGTCAGCCTCCACAGGATGGTCGCATCCCGATTGATGCCCTGCTTGTGCGCGAGATCAACCGTGTGCTCGCGGAGGATCGCATCGCATTTGAGTACGTTGGCGGTGAGATGGTGCCCTTCGCGTCTCGGGAACTGCATGTCGAGGTCGTTGAACCTGTCTTGCGGCTCTTGGCGACACCAGGGTGGGAGCGAGTTGAGAAGAGCTACCAGAGCGCGCTCTCCGAGCTTGCGCGCGACGAAGGCGCGGATGCGATCACCGATGCGGGCACCGCGCTTCAAGAAGCACTCTCGTTCCTCGGCGCAGAGGGAAACCAGCTTGGCGATCTGACGACATCGGCAAAGAGCAAAGGGATCATCGCGTCACACGACGCTCCACTCCTCCAGACGATCGACAAGGCGTGTCGATGGGCGTCTGCTGACCGGAGCAACAAGGGCGACGCGCGCAACGCCGACGAGGCGAGCCGCGAAGACGCCTGGTTCACGGTTCATGTTGTCGGCGCGATCCTGCTCCGACTCACGCACACGACTCCGCGAGGCGCTACACCCGGATTGCCTTCGTAACGTCTACGAGCGACTCAGCTGGCTGGAGCGACTGATCGGGCAAGCTCAAGCGATCTCGGAAGACTTCCAACGACGGTCGCTGACGAAGGAAGTTGTTCTCGAGCGCCGCGGTTTTTCACGTCGTCGAGGCGTCTCGACCAACTAGTTCGTGCTCGACCATGATCCACGGCCCCAAGGCCAAAATGGGCGAGGTGATCATGCGAGAGAGTGCCGCTTCACCCAGTCATCTACGAAAGCCCGCCCGGTCTTCGTCAAAGAAAACGCGTGAGAAGTGTAGATGAGCCCGCCATCTTCTGTTTCCAGGACGACTGACATGGGCGCGGGTGAAGCAGATATCAATTCTGCTGACAGAAGTTCGCGCACCAATATATTGTCCTTCGGGCCCTGCAGATTGACGCTCTTAAGATCTGGATCTGCGGCAAAAGCCTCAAGAATTCGCCGTTCGATGTCGACAAAGCGCCCGTTCAGTAGCCCTAGATTTGCCTTGATCGCACGAAGGTTTTTCCGGTCTAGTCCGGACACGTTGCTACGGTTGCCGCGATGATGGTTCGCGCAGAGAACAATCATGTTGTCGAAATCGTGTCGCTTGACCTTCGCCCAGGGTTTGATGTGTTCCATTTCGAGGGCCGTAGTCGATCCGCAGATTGGTACAGCGCACTTGTATCCGACCTCTAGGAACAACCGTCGTTTGAGTTCCGACGGTACAGGTGGACGTTTCGTCATAAGACGATGATGGCTTGCGGGAGTATCGCGATCAAGTTTGCGAGCTTACGAACGCTTGAATGAGCTGCGGGCCCTCGCCGTGAAGGAGAAGTCGCGCAGTGAAGGACCCAACAACGGTTCCGCCCTTCGTTACGAGTGTTCTCCTTCGCAGCGGGCGGAGCGAATCGGTTCCTGACTCGCCTCAGTCGAGCAGGCTCGTGATGGCCGGGTCGCGGCGGGCGACCTCTGCCGCTGTGCCGATGATGACGTGGCGAATCGCGGCGACCGCGACGGCGGGTGTGACGTCGGCGCGGTGGGCCAGGCTCACGGTGCGCCTCATCATCGGGTGCGAGATCCTGACCGAGCGCAGCGCCGGCTGATCGAGCAGCACCATCGCCGGAACCACGGCCACGCCGACGCCGCGTTCGACGAAGCGGAGCAGCGCGTCCATCTCTGCGCCCTCGAGGACGACCGTCGGAGTCAGTCCCGCCGAGCGGAAGGCCGCGTCGGTGGTCGCCCGCAGCTCATAGGTCTCGTCGAGGGCGATCAGCGGCAGCGTGGCGAGATGGTGGAGGCTCATGATCGACGACGTCGACACCGGAGGCTCGGACGCCGCAGACACGACGACGAGCTCCTCGGTCAGCAGCGGCATGCGAGTCAGACTGAATCCCGAGGGCGGGGGCCCCTCCGACTCCGTGATGAGCGCGATGTCGACGGCCCCGACGGCCAGCTGGTCGACGAGCAGCCTCGACCCGCTCTCGGTCAGGTGCAGGTCGACGCCGGGGTGCGCGGCATGGAAGGTGCTGATCGCCTCGGCGACGAGGCTGATGCAGAGAGTGGGTGGTGCTCCGAGACGCACGCGTCCGCGGCGGAGCCCGGCGAGCTCGGCCATCTCCTCGCGAATCGCGTCTGACTCTGCGAGCATCCGCTGAGCGCGGGGGAGCAGAGCCTCTCCGGCCGCGGTGAGGCCGATGTGGCCGCGTGCGCGGTGGAACAGCTCGGCGCCGAGTTCGCGCTCGAGGGTCGAGATCTGTCGGCTCAGCGACGGCTGTGCGAGGTGCAGGTGCTCGGAGGCGCGGGTGAAGTGGCCGAGGCGGGCGACCTCGACGAACCCGCGGAGCTGCTCGAGGTTCATGTGTTCACTGTATCGATACCAGTAGAACAATGCATTGGAGTTATCAGGGCACCCTACCTAGCGTGGAAGGCATGAGTACTCGCGAACGTCAGATCTCCACCACGGTCCTCGTCATCGGCACCGGCGGATCCGGGCTGCGGGCGGCGATCGAGGTCGCCGAGCACGGCATCGACGTCCTCGCCGTCGGCAAGCGCCCCCGACAGGATGCCCACACCTCCCTCGCCGCCGGCGGCATCAACGCCGCGCTCGGCACCATGGACGAGGGAGACAGCTGGCAGCAGCACGCGGCCGACACCATCAAGGAGAGCTATCTGCTCGCCAATCCCCACACGGTGGAGATCGTGACGCAGGGCGCCGAGCGCGGCATCCGCGACCTCGAGCGCTGGGGCATGGATTTCGCCCGCGAAGACGACGGACGCATCTCGCAGCGGTTCTTCGGAGCTCACACGTTCCGTCGCACCGCGTTCGCCGGCGACTACACCGGTCTCGAGATCCAGCGCACCTTGGTCGCGAAGGCCGAGCAGCTCGAGGTGCCGATCCTTGACCACGTGTACATCACGCGCCTGCTCGTGCGAGACAACGTCGTGTTCGGTGCCTACGGCTTCGACCAGTCAGACGGCACGCGCTATCTGATCCACGCGGATGCCGTGATCCTCGCCGCCGGCGGCCACAACCGCATCTGGCGCCGCACCTCCTCGCGTCGCGACGAGAACACCGGCGACTCGTTCCGGCTCGCGGTCGAGGCGGGCGCCCGGCTGCGCGACCCCGAGCTCGTGCAGTTCCACCCGTCCGGAATCATCGAGCCCGAGAACGCTGCAGGCACGCTGATCTCCGAGGCCGCACGTGGTGAAGGCGGCATCCTGCGCAACGCGCTCGGCGAGCGATTCATGTCGAAGTACGACCCCGAGCGCATGGAGCTCTCGACCCGGGATCGCGTCGCGCTCGCGGCATACACCGAGATCGCCGAGGGCCGCGGAACGGAGAACGGCGGCGTCTGGCTCGACGTCTCGCACCTGCCTCGCGAGACGATCATGACCCGTCTGCCTCGCGTCTACCAGACGATGATGGAGCTGCAGATGCTCGACATCACCACCGACCCGATCGAGATCGCTCCCACGGCGCACTACTCGATGGGCGGCGTGTGGGTGCGCCCTGACGACCACCAGACCGACGTCGACGGACTCTACGCGATCGGCGAGGCGTCGAGCGGACTGCACGGGGCCAACCGCCTCGGCGGCAACTCGCTCATCGAGCTGCTGGTCTACGGCCGCATCGTCGGTCAGGCGGCCATGGCGCATGCGGCGGGGCTCGACGCCCAGCGTCGGTCGGCCGATGCCGTGGCGCAGGCCCGAGCAGAGATCGACGACCTTCTCGTCGCCGACGGCCGCGAGAACGTGCGGGCGCTGCAGCGCGCCATCCGCAACACCATGACCCAGCACGCGGGTGTCGTCCGCTCGGAGGAGGGACTGCGGGCAGGTCTCGCCGAACTCGACATGATCGAGGGACGCATGGAGGACATCGGCATCCACCCCGACATCGCCGGCTTCCAAGACCTCGCGCACGCGTTCGACCTGAAGGCGTCTGCTCTCGCCGCACGGGCCACGCTCGAGGCGGCGCTGGAGCGTCGGGAGACGCGTGGATGCCACAACCGCAGCGACTACCCCGACACCGACCCGACGCTGCAGGTAAATCTCGTCTGGTCGCCGACCGGCGGCGTGACGCACGAGTCGATCCCCGAGATCCCCGCGGAGATCGCCGAGCTCATGCGCGAAGTCGACACCGAGGGCAAGCTCGTCGAGTAGCCCTCACCGAACTCGCTCCCGTCGCAGGGTGCATCGCGACGGGAGCGGCCGGGTGGCGAGCGAGGTAGGAGTCGCTCAGTCGCCCTCGTCGGTCTCCGGACCGTCGATGACCCCGATCCCGACCGCTTCATGGTCGGGCTCGGGGTCGTTGCGCGTCGGGGCCTTGGGCTCTTCCGACGGCTCCTTCTCAGTGCTCGGCTCTTCGAGTTCGTCGTTGCTCGGAACCTCGGAGGGGTCCGCGTCTTCAGGAGAGTCGGCCTCGGCCGGCTTCTCGGCGGTGCTGCCCGTGTCCTTGAACTCGCCGGCATCGCCCGACGACGGTGTCGGGGTCGGCGTCTGGGCCTCGGGGTCGAGGCCGGAGGTCGGGTCCTGCTCAGGAGTGCTGTTCGTCATGGTGGTCCCTTTCACATCGGATGCACGACCAGGATCGATCTACGACTCCGCGGCGAGAAGGGCCTTGACGGCGATGCCCCGACCCGTCTTCCTGACCACGACGTAGGCTGAGGAGGTGACAGCGTACGTCTCGGCCTTCGATCTCTTCTCCATCGGAGTGGGCCCCTCGAGTTCCCACACGGTCGGGCCGATGCGGGCGGCGCTCGAGTTCGCACACCGGCTCCGCGCGACAGGAACGCTCGATCGCGTCGCGCGCATCGGATGCACCCTCTACGGCTCTCTCGGTGCCACCGGAATCGGACACGGCACACCCGATGCGGTCGTCGCCGGGCTGCGCGGTCTGGCGCCGGAAACCTGCGATCCGGCTGACGTGCGGTCAGCGTGGACCGACCTTCGCGATGGGGCGACGCTGCGAATCGACGGGTCTCACGAGATCCCGTTCTCGAAGACCGACATCGTGTTCGAGCCCCGCACCCGACTGCCCGGCCATCCGAACGCCATGACGATCACCGCGTGGGATGCCGCTGCGGGTGTCGTCGCCGAGGAGACCTACTATTCCGTCGGCGGCGGGTTCATCCGGCGGGATGGAGAAGACGCGAAGCTCGCCTCGGCGCCGCTGCCCTATTCGTATGCCGACGCCGCGTCTCTGCTCGCGCTGTGCGACGAGCACGGACTGTCCATCGCCGAGGTCGCGCGACTCAACGAGACCGCCGAGCGCCCGGAAGAAGAGGTCGCAGCCGGACTCGACGCGATCTGGGATGCCATGGCCGCGTGCGTCGAGAACGGACTGCACTCCGACGGTGTGCTCCCCGGCATGCTCAAGGTCAAGAGACGCGCGAGCATGATCCGCGCCCAGCTCGAGGAGGCAGAGGCCGACGGTCATCGCGAGCTGCCGGGGGAGTGGCTCGGCGCCTTCGCGCTCGCGGTGAATGAGGAGAACGCCGCGGGCGGTCGGGTCGTCACCGCTCCGACGAACGGTGCCGCCGGCATCCTCCCCGCCGTCGCGATGTACTGGTGGCGGTTCCTCGCAGACTCGGGCCTCGGCGCCGGCAATGCCGTGACGCCGTACGGAGAGCTGGTCGGCAGCGCGCTGCTCGGCTTCGACGGCACACGGGCGATCGACGCCGGCGGGGCCGATGACGATGAGGCTGTCGCCGATGCGAACCGTCGCCGCGGCATCAGGCGATTCCTGCTCACCGCCACGGCACTGGGCTCGCTGTTCAAGGCGAACGCCTCGATCTCGGGTGCCGAGGGAGGATGCCAGGCCGAGGTCGGCTCCGCCTGCGCGATGGCCGCCGGAGGGCTGACGGCCGTCATGGGCGGCACCAACCGGCAGATCGAGAACGCCGCCGAGATCGCGATGGAGCACCACCTCGGGCTCACATGCGACCCCATCGGCGGCCTCGTGCAGATCCCCTGCATCGAGCGCAACGCCATCGCGGCGTCGACCGCGGTCACGGCCGCCCGTCTCGCGCTGCGCGGCGACGGCAGCCACTACGTCTCGCTCGATGCGGTCGTCGAGACGATGCGCCAGACCGGCATCGACATGTCGACGAAGTACAAGGAGACCAGCGAGGGCGGCCTCGCTGTCAACGTGATCGAGTGCTGATCCGACCTCCCGACGGTCGCGTCGGTGGCTGCGGCTAGCCTCCTTCGGAGGAGGAACGCATGGAATCGATCTGGACCCCCGGCAGCCGTCGTCGACGAGAGCAGCCGGTCGTCGCCGTGCGAGCGAGCGACGACGCGCCGGAGGTCGGGCGGGTCTGGCCGATGAGCATCCCCGCGGTGGCCCAGGTGCTGGAGGAGGGGATCGACCTCTCGCCCGGGGTGACGTTCCTCGTCGGCGAGAACGGCAGCGGCAAGTCCACGATCGTCGAGGGGATCGCGATCGCCTACGGCCTCTCGCCCGAGGGGGGGTCGAAGTTCGCCAGACACAGCACGCGACCGACGGAATCACCGCTGTCGGAATGGCTGCAGCTGCAGCGAGGTGTCGGAGCGAACCGCTGGGGATTCTTCCTGCGGGCCGAGACGATGCATTCCTTCTACACGTACCTCGAAGAGAACCCCTCGCCGCGGGGAGACGTGCCGTTCCACGAGATGAGTCACGGCGAGTCGTTCCTCGCCCTCCTCGAGAGCCGATTCGACGAGCCGGGCTTCTACTGTCTCGACGAGCCCGAAGCAGCGCTGTCGTTCCAGTCGACGCTCACCCTCATCGCCGTGCTGCAGCGCATCGTCGACGACGGCGGCCAGGTGCTGTGCGCCACGCATTCGCCGGTGCTCGCTGCGCTGCCGGGCGCCCGGATCCTCGAGGTGGGTGACTGGGGCATCCGCCCTGCCGAGTGGAACGACCTCGAGCTCGTGAACCACTGGCGCTCGTTCCTGCAGGACCCGCCGCGGTATCTCCGGCACCTGCTCGACTAGGGGGCGCGTCCCGGCACCCCGGTCGCGGGTCGTAGGCTGACGCCATGACCGAGCAGCGTGCGCCGAGGAAGCGCGGTCGTCCGAGGGGTGGCTCGGACTCGCACGAGCGCATCATCGGTGCCGCCGTCGACGAGTTCGGCGAGCAGGGGTATGACGGGTCGACGGTGCGCTCGATCGCCAGCAGGGCCGGCGTGGATTCCGCGCTCGTGCATCACTACTTCGGCACCAAGGCCGATCTGTTCGCGGAGGCGGTCGGCATCCCGCTCCGACCTGACATCGATGTGCCCGGAATCGTCGCCGGTCCCCGAGGGGAAGTCGGCGAACGGCTCGTCCGCTATGTTCTCGAGGCGTTCGAGCAGCCCGACATCCGCCGACGCGGCGTGATGCTCATGCGCACCGCGATCGGCAGCCGGCTCACGACGCCGCTGCTGGCCGGGTTCCTCGCCCGCGAGCTCATCGGCAAGATCGCGAAGACGCTCGGCGTCGCGGATGCGGAGTTGCGGGCCGCCCTCGTCGCGTCGCAGATCGCGGGGCTGCTGCTCACGCGGTATGTGCTGAAGCTCGCACCGATGGCCTCCGCACCCGTCGACGACATCGTCGCGCGCGTCGGTCCCACCGTGCAGCGGTATCTCTTCGAGTAGTTCGGGGCCGACCCGACTCCACACCCACCACCACGGAACCCGTTGACCTCGCCGGCCGGCGAGCGCATAATTCATCACATGATGAATAACCCGGCGGTCGAGGTCGCAGGGCTGCACGTGCGCCGGGGGAAGACCGTCGTCTTCGACGGGACCGACCTGACGATCCCGCAGGGCGAGATCACCGGTCTGCTCGGGCCCTCCGGATGCGGCAAGACCACCCTGATGCGTGCGATCGTCGGCGTGCAGAGGGTCGCCGCAGGCACGGTGACGGTGCTCGGCGAACCGGCCGGATCGGCGCAGCTGCGCCATCGCGTGGCCTACGGCACTCAAGGCGCTGCCGTGTACGGCGACCTCACCGTGCGTCAGAACCTCTCGTACCTCGCGGCAGTGCTGAAGGCGCCGAAGGGCGATGTCGATCGGGTGATCGCGGAGGTCGGTCTCGGAGCGCAGGCGGGTCAGCTCGTCGAGTCGCTCAGCGGCGGCCAGACCACACGGATCTCGCTGGCCATGGCGCTCATCGGGTCTCCCGAGCTCATCGTCCTCGACGAGCCGACCGTCGGCCTCGACCCGGTGCTCCGCGTCGAGCTGTGGGATCTGTTCCGCGGGCTCGCTCAACGCGGAGTGACGATGATCGTCTCCAGCCACGTGATGGACGAGGCGCTGAGGTGCGACCGGCTCGTGCTGATGCGCAGCGGGCGGATCATCGCCGACACGACCCCGAAGGCCCTCCTCGCAGAGACCGGCACCGCCGACCCCGATGCGGCATTCCTCGCTCTGATCGAACGCGACAGTCGGATGCCGGACCGCCGGCCTCCCGGTACCACGAGGCGCGAGCGTCGGGAGGCGGCGGAATGAACGGCCGGCGGATCCTCGCCACAGCGGGCCGGGTGCTCGGTCAGCTGCGCCACGACCCGCGGTCGATCGCACTCATGCTCGTCGCGCCGAGCCTGCTGGTCGGTCTGTTCGCGTGGCTGTTCAGCGACCAGGACGGTGTGTTCGATCAGTTCGGCGGTGCGATCCTCGCGCTGTTCCCGTTCATCGTGATGTTCCTCATCACGTCGATCACGACCCTGCGCGAGCGCCGCTCCGGAACCCTCGAGCGTCTCATGACGACTCCGCTCGGCAAGGCGGACTTCATCCTCGGATACGCCCTGGCCTTCGGAGTCATGGCGCTGCTGCAGGCGGTCATCACCGTGTCGTTCGCGGTCGGTGTCTGCGGCCTCGATGTCGACGGCGAGCTGTGGCAGCTCGGACTCGTCGCCGTGGTCGACGCGCTGCTCGGAACAGCGCTCGGACTGCTCGCGAGCGCGTTCGCCGAGACCGAATTCCAGGCGGTGCAGTTCATGCCGCTGCTCGTCTTCCCGCAGATCATCCTCGGCGGTCTCTTCATGCCGCGGGATCAGATGCCCGATGTGCTGTACGCGATCTCCGGCTGGCTCCCGCTGAGCTATGCGATCGACACGATCAACGCGGTGACCGCCGGGGACGAGGGGTGGGACGTCTACGCCCCGTTGCTCGTGGTCGTCGCCTTCGGCATCGGAGCCCTCGTGCTCGCGTCGCTGACCCTGCGGCGCCGCACGCCCTGACGCCTCAGCGCCGGCCGCTGCTCAGCGCGCCGAGCGGTTCTTGGTGTGCTTCGTGGGCACGGCGGCCCAGGGATCCTCAGGCCACGGATGCCGTGGGTAGCGCCCTCGCATCTCGGCGCGCACCTGGCCATACGGACCGGACCAGAACGAGGCGAGGTCATCGGTGACCGCGAGCGGACGACCCGCGGGCGACAGCAGATGGAACAGCACAGGCACCCGCCCGTCGACCAGCCGAGGGGTCTCCGCCCAGCCGAAGCACTCCTGCAGCTTCACGGCCACGACAGGGCGGGCCGTGGCGTCGGCGGGGTCGGGGTAGTCGATGCGGATGCGCGAGCCGGTGGGCACCTCGAGGCGTTCCGGAGCCAGCTCGTCGAGTCGCGCGGCGTCGGGCCACGGCAGCAGGCGCCGCAGCGCTGACGTCAGAGAGATCCGCCCCGCAGGCGTGCCGCCGGCCAGCACGTCGAGCTCGGGAGCCAGCCATTCGTCGAGAGCGTCGAGCAGCCCGGCATCCGACACATCGGGCCAGGGGGCGCCCAGCTCTCGTCGCAGCAGCCCCAGTCGGCAGCGCAGCGCGGCGGCCGAGTCAGACCAGGTGAACATCTCGAGCCCCTCACGCCTGATCGCGCGGCGCACGGCGTCGCGCCCCTCCTGGGCCGATGCCCGCACAGGCGAAGACGAACGCAGGATCGCGCCGACGCGGCGCTCCCGCCGCGCCTGGACGCGGCCGGCCGTGAACTCCGCCTCGACGCGGTCGGTCAATAGGTGATTCGCGGCGCGCTCCATCTGCGCCTCGGTGAGCACGGCCGCCGATCGGATGATCGCGCCTGAGCCGGCAGTCGCCCGTGCCGAAGCGCGCGCGACGTCAGCGACCGCGAGCCACTCGACGGCCCCGAGCGGGCCGCGCACCCCGGCCCGGGTTCCGGATGCCAGCAGAAACGTCGCCCCTTCGGCGGTGCGCTCGACGCGATGGGCGATCCGCTCGGGGAACGCCAGGGCGATCACGAAGCCGACGCCGTCGAGGCCCGAGCGTGCGTCCGGTGTCGGACGGACCATGCGCTCGAGGCGATTCGCATCGTCGCGCCATCGTCGCGCGTCCGGTGTGCGTCCGCCTCGCAGGGTGATGAGTGCGTGAGCGACGTCGGCCTCGGCGATACGCAGGTCGCCGCCGAGCACCGCGACGACCTCGGCCGCGAGGCGGCTGCCGACCACGGGGCTCCCGTCGCGGAGCGCGCGGGCAAGGCGGGGGTCAGCAGGAACTCGTGCGAGGGCACGGCCTTCGGCGGTCGCGCGACCCTCGTGGTCGATCGCGCCGAGACTGCGAAGCACCGAGACGGCATCAGCCAGGTTGTCTGCGGGCAGCGGATCGATCATGCGCAGACCTGCGCCACCCGGAGCGCCCCAGCAGGCGAGCAGCAGAGCGGCATCCGCGAGGTCGGTCACCGCGATCTCCGGAGCCGGGCGTGCAGGCGCTGCCGCATAGGAGCGCTCGTCGACGCAGCGGATGACGACGCCGGGGCCCTGGCGTGTGGCTCGACCGGCGCGCTGCACGCACGATGAGCGTGACGCGGCGGTCGTGACCAGACCCGTCATGCCGCGGGTCGCGTCGCGCTGCGGATGCCGCGAGAGACAGCTGTCGACCACCAGACGCACACCGGGCACCGTGAGCGAGGACTCGGCCAGCGATGTCGTGACGATGATGCGCGGCCTGTCGTTCGGGGAGCGGCCGCGGATCACGGCGTCCTGTTCCGCCGCGGGGATCTGGCCGTGCAGCTCCCGCACGTCGAACGCATCGCTCGTGTCGCGGATGCGACGGGCGATCTCCGAGACCTCGCGTGCGCCCGGTGCGAAGACCAGCACGTCCGCGTCGGGGTTCTCGCGTCGCAGATCGAGGGCCGCTGACGTGGTGGTGCGGGCGACGTGGTCGAGGAACCCTCTGGTGACTCCGCGCTCGTCGAGGCGCGGCGTCGCGCTCGGCGCCCAGCACTCGGCGAGCCGGAAAGCGGGGACGTCGTGGTCGACGACCGGAGCCGGACGGTCATCCGCGCCGAGGACTGCGGCGATGCGCGCGGCGTCGAGCGTGGCCGACATCGCGACGACGACGAGGTCGTCCCGCAGCTCGCGGACCTCCGAGAGCAGGCCGATCAGCAGATCGGTCTCCAGTGCGCGCTCGTGCACCTCGTCGATGATGACGGCATCCACGCCGTCGAGGCCCGGGTCGTCGATCATGCGCCGCAGCAGCACTCCCGCGGTGACGAACTCGACCCGGGTCTGCGGTCCCGCCGAGCGCTCCCCGCGCACCGTGAAGCCGACGCGGGTGCCCAGCGGGGAGCCGTCGAGCTGCGCGAGGCGCCGCGCAGCTGCCCGGGCGGCGACGCGACGAGGCTGGGTGACGATCACTCGTCCGGTCGATCGCGATGCGAGGAGCGGCGGCACGAGGGTGGTCTTGCCCGTGCCGGGCGGTGCGCTCACGACCACCGAACCGCTTTCGTCCAGGGCAGTCGAGAGCTTGTCGAGGGCGGCCGCGAACGAGAGCCCGGCGCCGATGGCGGCGAGGTCGAAGGCGGCGGGCATCATCACTCCAGTCTGCCCCGCCGGAGAACGGCGTTCACAATTCAGCATGAAGATGCTCGACCTGTCCCAGAAAGTGATCCTGGCCCCCGACGCCCCGATTCATGCTGAACAGTAAACGGTGCGCTCCCCGAGATGACGGATGCCGCGACCGATCCGGCCGCGGCATCCGCTGTGTGCTGTGTGCTGTGTGCTGACTACTCCGCTGCCGGAGCCGGCGGTGCGGGCGGCGGCGGGGTGGTCGGGGTCGACGTGCGGGTCGCCGGAGCAGACGGCGCGGATGCCGCAGCCACCCCCTCACCGATGCCGCGGCCGACGGCCTGACCCTGGATGATCGACGCGAGGTCGAGTCCGGTCGCCGAGCTGACGCTGTCGAACACCGACTTCAGCGCCTTCGCGCTGTCGGCGCCGACGAGGTTCGACGCGCCGTCCTCGCCCGAGCTGCCGATGATCGACACGTTGCCGATCGCGGCGTAGCCCTTCGAGAACTCCGCCATGATCGACGGCAGCACGTCGAGCACGCGCTGCGACAGGAACGCGTCCTGGTTCGACGCGATGGCCTTCGCCTCGGCCTCGACGGCGGCGGCTCGCGCCTCACCCTCGGCACGGATGGCGTCTGCCTCGGCGTTCGCACGCAGGCGGCGGGCCTCGGACTCGGCCTCGGCCTGCGCCCGAAGGGCGTCTGCCTCACCGGTCGCACGCGCGATCGCGGCTGCGGCCTCACCGTCGGCCTTGGCCTTGTCGGCCTGGGCCTGCTGCTCGGCGATGCGGGTGCGGGCCTCGGCCTGCTTGACCTGCTCGATCGCGCCGGCCTCGGCTGCGCGCTCACGCGTGTAGAGCTCGGCCTGTGCGCGGGTCTCGGCCTCGTATCGCTGAGCGTCGGCGACGCGCTTGACGTCGGCGTCGAGCTGAGCCTGACGGTTCTCGGCCTGCTGCTGCAGAACGGCCTGCTGAGCCTGCTCACGGGCGAGGTTCTCGGCCTGCTCGGCCTCGGCGCGCGCACGGCCGATGCCGGCGTTGGCGTTGGCGGTGTTCGTGTCGAGGGCGGTCTGCTCGACCAGGTTGGCTTCCTGGTTGGCGATGTTCTTCTGGTTGATCGCGCGGTCGGCGTTGGTCTGCGAGATCTCCGCCGACTGACGCTTCGCCTGGATCTCGGGAGCACCGAGCGACTGGATGTAGCCGACCTTGTCGGTGATGCCCTTGATCTGGAACGAGTCCAGGATCAGACCCTGCTCGGCGAGCTCCTGCGAGACATCGGCGGCGATCTGGTCGGAGAACTTCTTGCGCTCGCGCATGAGCTCGACGACCGAGAGGGTCGCGACGATGCCACGGAGCGCACCTTCGAGCTGCTCGGTGGTGAACTGCTCGATGGCCTTGTCCTGCGAGGCGAAGCGCTCGGCGGCGCGGCGCACGAGGATGGGGTCGGAGCCGATCTTCACGATCGCGACGCCGTCGACGTTGAGCGTGACGCTGTCGAGCGACTGGGCCTCGGCGTTGAGCGAGACCTGACGCGAGCGCAGCGAGATGATCTCGTGGCGCTGCGTGATGGGGTTCACCAGCGACTTGCCGTTCACGATGACCGTGACGGGCGACTCCGACATCTCGTCTCTGGTCGAGCCGTCTGCGCCGATGACGGCGCGCGCCACCTTCTGTTTGCGTCCCGAGATGACGAGCGCCTCATCGGCGCGCGCCACCTTGATCCAGCTGCGTGCGAACAGCAGCAGGATGAGCAGGACGACGATAGCGATGGCTATGCCGATGCCGACGATGATGAGGATGCCTACGACTCCGGCGATCTCCATGGATGACCTCCCTGGTTCCCCCCGAGGGGGCGGTCTCGGATGCCGGCGCGGCCGCGCGGGCGTTCACGCTCCACCCTGCCAGAGATCGGGGGATGCCGTCGAAGGAGTCGACGTCGGGATGCGCCTCGGGAGGAGAAATGCGCTTGGGGAGGAGGTCTCAGCTCGAGATCTCCTCCCGTGGGGCAGATCTCCTCCCGTGGGGCAGGTTTCTCCCGCGGGCAGGCTTCTCCCGTGGGGCAGATCTCCTCCCGTGGGGCAGGTTTCTGTCGTCAGGCCGAGGCCTGCGCGCCGCTCAGTGGCCGCGGAGCTTCTCCGCCAGGTCGCGCAGCGTCCTCAGCTCGGCGTCGTCGAGTCGCGACATCCGCTCGGCGATCGAACGGCCATGCACCGTGGCGACGCTGCGGAACTCTCGGACACCGGCATCCGTGGCCCTGATCAGCGCGCCGCGCCCGTCATCGGGGTCGGGGCACTTCGCGACGAGTCCGCGGGCGACCATGCGGTCGACGAGACGAGAGACGCTCGGCTGGCTGATCAGCATGTTCGCGGTGACATCGCGCAGGCGAGCTGACATCCCGGGGGAGCGGGTCACGGTGAGCAGGACGTCGTACTCGGCCTGCCCGAGATCGGTGTGATCGAAGTCGGTGTTCATCTCGGTGAACAGCTCGTGCTGTGCGCGGAACAGGCTCTCCCAGGCCTCGAGGGCGAGCTTGCGATCGGTCATGGAGAACAGCGTACTGGCAACAGTAAAGGGCCGGTCGGAGAGGCTCCCGACCGGCCCTTGTCCCTTGCACCAAGAGTGTCCTGCAATCACATGCGGTGTATGCCACAGCAAACATTCACCGTGCGATCACTCTATAACGGCGAGGTAACGAATGCAACGGTTTGGTCACGGAATCTTCGGCACTCACGAAGCTTCGCGCTGGTCGAGCTCGGTGAGCCTCGCGGCAGATCCGGTCCTCTGTACGATCGGGGCGGTGCTCTCGCACCTCCTCCCACAGTCTCCGGAAGCAGTGAATGAAGTTCGTCGAAGTCCCCATGCTCCCGATCGTGATCCCCTTCGGAGTCGTGATCTTCCTCGTGCTGATCTGGGTGCTCCGCTCCCGTGGGGCCGTGACGCTTCCCCGGGCGAGTGTCGCCGCGGTCCTCGCGATCTATGCGGGTGGGGTGCTCGCCAACACGGTCTTCCCGATCTTCCTCCGTGTCGGGACAGGGTTCTATGACGGGCCGCGCCCGTTGCCGCTCTACCTCGTGCCGTTCGTCGACTACGGGCTCGAGGACGCGCTCATCAACGTCGCGGTGTTCGTCCCGCTCGGTGTGCTCGTCCCCCTGCTCACCGCCCGGCCGCGCTGGTGGAAGGTGGTGGCGATCGTCGCCGGTGCGAGCCTCGCCATCGAGCTGACGCAGATGGCCACCGCCCGGCTCGCTCTCGGCGGACACCTCGCGGACATCAACGACTGGATGACGAACATCCTGGGCGGGATCATCGGCTACGGCCTGATCGTCCTCGCGACGCGCTCGAAGGCCGTCGCGGGATTCGTCGAGCGATTCCGGTGGCCGGCGCGCGAGCGTCCCCGCAGCCAGCCAGCCGGGGTCCCGAAGCCGGGTCGCGGGCGTGTCAACCAGGGCGAGGCCTGATGCGTCGCTGATGTAGGGGGAGGTCCGGAGCGGGGCGACGGCCCTCGCGAGGCCTTCTGTTCCGTTCCCGGGATCCGGATCCGACGACGACTGTCCTTTCGGACAGGGCGATCCCGTGCGGCCGGCGGGGGTGCTCGAGAGCCGCGCTGGCGAGGCTGGAGACATGAACATCTCCACATCTCCGCCGCTCCACGCGCGCGGACTGCACAAGTCCTTCCATGGACGCTCTCGCGTCGACGGAGTCGGTTTCACGATCGCGTCAGGGAGAGTCGTCGGCCTGCTCGGGCCCAACGGCGCCGGCAAGACCACCACGATCCGCCTGCTGCTCGGACTCATCGCCGCGGACCAGGGCGAGGCGCTGGTCTTCGGGCGCCCCTACCGCGACCTCGAGCGGCCGGCCACGATGGTCGGCGCCGTTCTCGACGCCGGCGGTCTGCACCCCGCCCGCACCGGACGTGAGCACCTGCGCATCGCCGCGGCCCGCGCCGACGTCGCCCCCCAGCGCGTCGATGTGGTCCTCGCCGAGGTGGGCATGACCGCCGACGCCGACCGCAGATCCGGCGGATACTCGCTCGGCATGAAGCAGCGCATCGCGGTCGCGGCAGCGCTTCTCGGAGAGCCGAAGCTGCTCGTGCTCGATGAGCCCTCCAACGGCCTCGACCCCGCCGGCATGCGCTGGCTGCGTGATCGCCTGCGGGCCTTCGCAGATGCCGGAGGGACGGTGCTGCTCTCCTCACACCTGCTCTCCGACGTGCAGGACATCGCCGACGACATCGTCGTGATCGCCGAGGGGCGGGTCGTCGCCGACGTGACGTTGGCGGATGCCGTCGCCACAGCGAGCGGAGACCTCGAGGGCTACTACCTCCAGGTCACCGGAATCGCGGGGGTGCGCTGATGTTCCGCGCAGAACTCCTCGGACTGACCACGACCACAGCGACGAAGGTCAGTGCGCTCGTCGCCGTGATCGGACTCATCCTGACGCAGCTGATGTTCGTGACCGTGCTCCCGGCGCTGGCTCGCGGCGACATCGGTCCCGGCGCAGAGGCGCTCGGTGCCGACCTCCCCGTGCTCGACCTGACATCTCCGGCGGCGCAGCTCGACGCGATCAATCCGCTCGGCGCGTCGATGGGAGGCGGGTCGATCGGCATCGCGCTCCTCGCCATCGTCCTGCTCGGCACCCTCGCCGGCACCAGTGACGACCGGTACGGCGGCATGGTCGGCGCAGCCCTCGCGTCGCCCCGTCGTGGTCGCATCGTCGCGGGCAAGGCCATGGCCGTCGCAGTCGTCGGTGTCGTCATCGGCGCCCTCATGGCGGTTGTCAGTCTCGCCGCCCTGCTCGTCGCGCTCGCGACGACCGCAACGCCTTTCACCGCGGGCGTCGGTGACGTCGTCGCCACCCTGGGGCGGGGCGTCGTCGCAGTCGCGGGCCTCGCACTGATCGGCCTCGCGGTCGGCATCCTCGTGCGGACGCAGCTCGCCGGCATCCTCACCATGCTCGCGGTGCTCTTCGCCGAACCGCTCGTCACCGCCATGACCTCGCTGATCGGCGGCGGCTCCGCGCCCGTCTGGACGCAGTTCCTGCCGGTCGCGCTCGCGCAGAACGTCATTCACGGCGGGTCGGCCGGGGTGCCTGTCGGAGTGGCGCTGGCGGCCCTCGCCGCCCTCTCCGCGGCGGCGCTCGCCGCGGCATCCGTCGCTCTGTCCCGGCGCGACCTCTGATGCCCGACGCATCCGACACGACCCATCCGACGGGAAAGGACACGACATGAACGACATCCCCACACCCCAGAACCATCCCGCCCCCAGACGCAGGATGCGGACGGTGATCGCGATCGCGGCCGCCGCCGTGCTCGTCGCGGGAGCGATCACAGCGGGCGCGCTCTTCCGGGCGTCCGATCGACCGGCCTCGTCCGCGGATGCGGAGGCGACCAGCGCGCTCGAGACGAGATTGCAGTCTCTCGTCGACGCCGGCTACCCGGCGGCCCTCGCATCGGTGACCTCGCCGGATGGTGAGGTCGAGAACGCGGTCGCCGGCGAGGGCGACATCGAGACCGGCCAGGCGCCTCCACCCGACGCAGAAGTGCGGATCGCCAGCAACACCAAGATGTTCGTCGCGACGATCGTGCTTCAGCTGGTCGACGAGGGCCTCGTCGACCTGGACGCTCCGATCGACACGTATCTTCCCGGGCTGATCAGGGGAGCGGGGATCGACGGCGCCGGCATCACCGTGCACCAGCTGCTGCAGCAGACGACCGGTCTGCCGGAATACGCCGACCGGATCGCGGCCGATGCCTTCGGCGCGCAGGAGAAGTACATCTCTCCGCGGGACATGCTCGACATCGCCCTCACTCGCCCTGCGAGCTTCGCGCCGGGGGAGAGATGGGAGTACAGCAACACGAACTACCTGGTGCTCGGGCTGCTCATCGAGGCGGTGACCGACCGCGCGATCGCCCAGCAGATCGATGAGCGCATCGTGACGCCGCTGGGACTCGAACACACGTACTTCCCCGCCCCCGGTGAGCTCCCGCTCCGCGGGGAGCACCCCACCGGTTACCACGCCGACGTTCCGGGAGAGCTGCGTGACATCTCCGCCATGGACACGTCATTCGCCTGGTCGGCCGGAGCCATGGTGTCCACCCCGGCAGAGCTCAACACCTTCATGCGCGCTCTGCTGAACGGCGAGCTGCTGAGCGGTGCCGGGCTCGAGACGATGAAGACCACCGTGCCGGCGGGCGATGAGCTCTGGCCCGAGGCGGAGTACGGACTCGGTCTGCAGCGGTACCCGCTCAGCTGCGGAGGATTCGCCTGGGGGCACGGAGGCGACATCCCCGGCACCCAGACGCGCAACGCCGTCGCACCTGACGGCACCGCTGTCACGATCGCAGTGACCGCGCTTCCCTGGGCGGTGGTCTCCCCGGATGACGACGAGGTGCTGCTCGAGCAGTATCGGATCGTCGTCGAGGCGCTCGATGAGACACTGTGCGATCGGTGATCACACCTCGATCGATCCCGGGTCCTGCCTCCCGACGGGGGTGGGGCCCGGCGTGGTTGACTGAGTCCATGTCCCCTGCGGAGCCGCCCTCCCGGCGCGCCGAACGCGTGCGCCGCGCGATCCCGCCGATTCTCGTGCTCGCTGCGGCGGTCGGCTACATCGGAGCCGACCTGTGGATCGACGAGCTCCCCGCAGCGGTGCCGGGCGATGTGTCGCCGTTCGCCCACGCCGCTCTGGTCGCCCTGCAGGCCGTCCTGCTCGTCTTCCGCCAGCGCGCACCCATCAGCGTCTTCGCCGGCGCCGTGCTCCTCGATGCCGTGATCCTGGCGACCTCGGCGGGGGAGCTGGGGGTCGGCTCGCTGGGCGTGATCCTCGCCGCCTATGCGATGGCTCGGCGCAGCCCGCGCAACCCGGCGCTGACGGCGCTCGCCCTCGGCGCGCTCATGACCACCGGCGTCGGCGCGAGTGCGCTGCTCCTGGGGTCACGCGAATCGGCGCTCGTCCTGATCCTCACCGTGATCGCGCGCATCGCCCTGCAGTACGCGGCACCGGCGGCCGTCGCCGAGTACGTGCGCGGGCGCGAGCGTCTCGCGGATGCGCTGCAGGAGCAGGCGAGGATGGCCGAGCACGAGCGGCGCGAGCGCGCCGAGCGCGAGGTGCGTGCCGAGCGCGAGGCCCTCGCGCGGGAACTGCACGACATCGCCGGGCATCACCTCTCGGGGATCATCGTGAGCGCCCAGGCCGCCACCGCTCTCACCCGCAGCGATCTCGACCGGGCGCGGGAGATGATGCAGACGGTCCAGGACGATGCCCGCATCGCGCTCGCCGACCTCCGACGGACGGTCGGGCTCCTGCGCAGCGATGACGACGCACCTTCGGGTGCCCCGAGCCCGGTGCCGACCATCGCCGGCATCCCTGCGCTCGTGGATATCGCGCGGGAACGGGGCCAGCGCGTCGCACTCGCCGCCGTCGGGGATGCGCGTCCGGTGGGTGCGCTCGCCGAGACCACCGCGTACCGGATGGTGCAGGAGTCGCTGGCGAACGTCGCCAGACATGCGCCCGGCGCGGCGGGAGCCGTGACCGTGCGGTTCGGAGCGGATGCCGTGGAGATCACGGTCGCCAACGAGCCCTCCGCCGAAGTCCGGACGCGGGAGACGACCGACAGCTCGGGCGCCGGCTACGGGCTCTCCGGCATGGCGGAGCGGGCCGAACTCATCAGGGCGCACCTGTCAACAGGGCCCGACGACGACGGCGGATGGACCAATCGCCTGAGCATCCCCTACGACGGACGGAGCACCCCATGATCCGTGTTCTCATCGCCGACGACCAGGCCGTCGTGCGCGCCGGGCTCGCCGTCATCCTCGGAGCCGAGGCCGACATCGAGGTGATCGGCGAAGCGGTCGACGGCGCCGACGCCGTGAGTCTCGCCCGCAGCCTCCGCCCCGACGTCGTCTGCATGGACATCCGGATGCCGGGAACAGACGGCATCGCAGCCACACGCGAGATCGTCGGAGACGCAGCCCTGGCGACCGACGTGCTCATCCTCACCACCTTCGATGTCGACGCCGATGTCTTCGCCGCTCTCGAGGCAGGCGCCGCCGGGTTCCTCCTCAAGGGCGCCGACGAGCACACGCTGCTCGCCGCGGTCCGCTCGGTGGCCGCCGGCGACGGAACACTCGACCAACGCCTGACCCGCCGCATCCTGCACGAGTTCGCCGACCGCCGTCGAGCGAGCAGCGCGCAGGTTCCGGCCGAGGGGCCTCCGCTCACCGAGAGGGAACTGGATGTGCTCCGACTCCTCGCCGAGGGGCTGTCGAATGCCGAGATCGCCGACCGTCTCTTCGTGGAACTGACGACCGTCAAGTACCACCTCGCCGGCATCCTCCAGAAGACCGGAGCCCGCGACCGCCTG
The DNA here is from genome assembly GCF_000834175.1 of Microbacterium sp. MEJ108Y. Lineage (NCBI taxonomy): Bacteria > Bacillati > Actinomycetota > Actinomycetes > Micrococcales > Microbacteriaceae > Microbacterium > Microbacterium sp. MEJ108Y. The sequence goes on from NZ_JXQX01000004.1 coordinate 148,096, forward strand.
CAGGCCGTGCTCTGGGGGATCAGGGCCGGGGTCGTCGAGGCGGGATGACTGGGGCCGCACCGTGGCCCTCAGATGAACGTGCTCAGCGCGTGCCGGTCGCTGTCCTGTCGTCCCGCGTCTATCCGTTCTGCCCATCGTCCCGCGGCGCTGGCTCGATGAGCCTGAACAGCCCGGTCATGTCGCCGGGGCCGAAACCGCGAGAGGTGTAGAGGTCGGTGCCCGCGGCGGTCGAGAACAGTCCGACGAAGGCCGTTGCCGGGGAGACCATGGCGATTCGCTCCGTCAGGCGATCCAGCATGCGCGCCCCCAGGCCGGTCCCCTGAAAGGCCGGGAGGACGGCCAGGTCCTGCACGTAGAAGTACTTCACGCCGTCTCCGACGACGCGCCCCATGCCTACAGCCGCGTCTCCGGCATACGCGACCACGCCGAACGTCGAGCCGGCCAGGGAATCTGCGATCGTCGCCCAGTCGAAGGCGTCGTGCCAGCCCACCGATTCCGCGATCGATCGATGCTCGGCAGCCGTCGCCACCCGGTCGAGGATTGTTGTCGCTTCAGCCATCTCGGTCCGTTCGCGTGTCTGGGGGCGTGACGATGTCGCACTCGGATCGCCGTGATCGAGCATCGCCGAGCATTCTGCCACGGCCAGCGCTGCACGACCTCAGCGAGCTCGAGCGTCTGCTCGGAAAGCTCACGGCCGACCCCGGCATACGCTGAGTCGCACGCTGCCCGAGGCATCCCGAGGAACAGCCCCCGCTAGAGCAGTCGACGCTGCGAGGCCCACACCGTGAGTTCGTGGCGCGACGACAGCTGCAGCTTCCTCAGCACCGATGAGACGTGCGTCTCGACCGTCTTGATCGAGATGAACAGCGCTGCGGCCACCTCCTTGTAGGCGTATCCGCGGGCTATCAGCCGCATCACCTCCTGCTCGCGTGCCGACAGTCGATCGAGTTCGTCGGTCGTCGTGGCGATCTCGCCGGCGACCGCGCCGAAAGCGTCGAGCACGAACCCGGCGAGCCGCGGCGAGAACACCGCATCCCCGTCGGCGACGGCGTGCACGGCGCGGCTGACCTCCCCGCCGGATGAGCCCTTCGTGATGTAGCCGCGCGCACCGGCGCGGATCACCCGCACGACGTCGGCTGCGGCATCCGACACGCTCAGCGCCAGGAACCGGGCCGTCGTGGGCAGCGAGCCGCGGATCACCGACTCGCCGCCGGTGGAGTCGTCGCCGCTGCCACCCGGAAGGTGCACGTCGAGCAGCACCACATCGGGCACGGTCTCGCGGATCATCGCAATGGCGGACGGCACGTCGGCTGCCTCCCCGATCACCTCGACGCTCGCATCGAGATCGGCGCGGAGTCCCGAGCGGAAGATCGAATGGTCGTCGACGATCACGATGCGGATGCTGTCAGCCACGAGCGTCCTCGCCTTCATCCGTGTTCGCCGGCGCGTTCGGCGCCTGCGCGTTCGTCGCGCCCCGCGGCACGGTCGACAGTCGCAGATGCACCTCGGTGCCGCTCTCATCGCTGCGCACGGTGCCCGAGCCCCCGGCTCGACGCATCCGACCGATGATCGACTCCCGCACGCCCAGGCGGTCGCCCGGCACGTCGTCCAGTCGGAAGCCCGGACCCCGATCACGCACGAAGACGTCGACGTCGGTCGCATTGCCCTCGATGTAGACAGAGACCTCCCCCGTCGCGTGCCGTGCGGCATTCAGCATCGCCTCTCGCGCCGCCGCGGCGAGTTCCCCGCTCGCACGCTCGGTGGAGAGGCCCGCCGAGACCACCTCGATCCGCACCGGGTAGTCGAGTTCCAGGCCCCCGGCATAGTCGCGCAGGTCGGTCGCCAGATCGCTGTCGGCCGGGGCATCGCCGTCGTACAGCCAGGCTCGCAGCTCGCGCTCCTGCGCCCGTGCGAGCCGAGCCGCCTCGCTCGATGCGCCCGCCCTGTTCTGGATCAGCGCGAGGGTCTGCAGCACGGAGTCGTGCAGGTGCGCGGCCATCTCGCTGCGCTGCTCCTCACGGATGCGCCGCACGCGTTCGCCCGCCAGGTCGCGCCACCGCGGAATCAGGGTCGACAGCAGCACGGCGAGGATGCCGGCGAGCGGGACCAGCACGAGTGCGACACCGGTGCTGCCGACAGGCCGGGTCAGGAGCAGGCCGAACAGCATCGCGAGGAGCGCGATCGAGAGGATCCTGACCAGCATCGTGTGTCGAGGTCCCCGGGCGGTGTCGGTGCGATCGATCAGGGTCGCCCACAGCCCGGCCCCGGTCGCCGCCCCCACGGTGCCGAACACGACCACGGCCGCCGCATCAGGCGGAATCGTTCCCGAGAGCCAGTCGCTGCCGCCGCGCCAGAAGAGCACGATGAGCATGCCGACGCTCGCAGGGACGAGCAGCATCCAGGCCACGGGCACCCGTCGCGACGGGGTGCCGTCGCCGTCGGCCCAGGGCGTGAACGCCCAGCACCAGGCGTAGAGCAGGATGCCGGCCCCGCCGCACATCGTGAGAGCGATGAAGAGCGCACGGACCATCCACACCCGCACGCCCAGGTGACGGGCGAGACCCGCGCTGACGCCTGCGACCAGGCAGTCGCGGTCGCGTGTCAGGGCCTGACGCGGCTCGGGCTGGAGGTCTCCTCCCGCTCGCGACGACACGGCGGAGCGAGAGGGTCGCGCAGACGCGGTCGCGGAAGAGGACATGTCGACATCCAATCATCCGGCGCGCGGATCCGTGACCTCCCCTGGAGAGAATCAGGGGTCGCTCAGGGGTTCACCCCATGGCAGGGATCCGACCGGGGGAGACAGGATTGACACATGACGATTCCGACCGCGCCACCGCCTCCCGCCGACCAGGCCAGCCCGCCGAGGACGGCCGTTCCGCACGGCGCCGAGCGATTCCTCCTGTGGGTCGCCGGTCTCGGAGTGGTCCGCTCTGACGGATGGCTCGGTGGGGTCGCCGCCGGCATCGCCGCCCGGTTGCGGATCGACCCGCTGATCGTGCGCGGCGTCCTCGTGGTCGCAGCGCTCTTCGGCCTGCCGGTGATCTTCCTCTACGCCCTCGCCTGGGCGCTGCTGCCGGATCTCGACGGCCGGGTCCACGTCCGCGACCTGCTGCGGCGGGACTACCAGCCCGTGCAGCTCGGTCTTCTGGGCATGGCCGTCGTCGGGCTGATCCCGACGGCTCCGCTCACCGGACGCCTGTTCGGGTTCGGATACGAGAGCTGGTCAGCGCTGGCGGTCTTCAGCTGGATCGTCGGGCTGGTCATCGTGGGTGGCCTGCTCTTCCTGATCGTGCGTGCTGCAAGCCGCACCCCGGGTGCTTCCGCGCCTGATCTGCCGGTGGCTTCCGCAGATCCGGCGGCCCCGGAGGCATCCGTTCCCCTCGGCGGTTCGGGTACCGCCGAGGGGGCGGATGCCACATCCGCCGCCTCGTCCGAGGTGTACGCCGCACCGGCCGCGTTCATCGACGACGCACCGCCCGCACCACCCGCGCCGCTTCCCTCCGGGGTGCAGGACCCGGCCGAGGTCGCCGCGTGGCGGATCCAGCATCGGGCGTGGAAGGAGCAGGACCAGGCGTGGCGCCGGCGGCAGCAGGATGCCGAACGCATGGCGCGCGATCAGGTCAGACGCGAGCGTCAGGCGGAGGCAGCGGTGTTCGCCGCCGAGGCCGCGGAGCGCCGTCGCATTCGTCGCGCCTCCCGCCCACGCGCGGGTCTCGCGATCGTCGCCTCGGTCATCGGCCTCGCCATCGTCGTCGGCGCTCTGGTCGGGCTCGGCAACGGCGACGCCGCAGTCGGCGGTGCCCTCGGCCTGCTGTCGGCCGCACTGGTGCTCGCGATCGGGATGATCGTCGCCGGTGCCCTCCGACGGCGCAGCGGCTTCCTCGCCTTCGCGACCGTGCTGACGCTCGTCGCCGGACTGGTGGCCGGCGGGTTCTCCGCCTTCCAGGGCGTGAGCATCGGCTGGGCATCGATCTCGAACAACGAGGCCGCGCACGTGCGCCAGCCGTTCGGTGACCTCTCCATCTCGCTCAACCGGCATGACGACGCTCCGCGGCCGATCGTCGTGGAGAAGGGTGCCGGCAGCACCTGGATCTCCGTCGACCCCGGTGTGCAGCTGCAGCTGCGGGCGACCGTCGGAACCGCCGACGTGAGCTGGACGCGGGTCGAGGCCGGCACCGGCGCGATCATCGACAGCGGCACATGGACGGCGACGGAACGCGACGGCGAATCGGTCGTGGCCGAGACGATCTCGGCCGAGAACGCACCGACGACGACCGTGCAGCGTGTGACCATCGCGCAGACCAGCGGCGAGATAGACATCACCCTCATCGAGGCTGAGGAAGAGGACGAGCGATGAGCACTCAGACGACCACCGAGGCGGGCACAGCAGGGGCGACCGCTGCATCCGCACCCCACGCCGAAGCGGTCACCCCGCCTCGCACCCGCTGGGCTGCCATCGTCTGGGGCGTCCTGTTCGCCGCCGTGGCGGCGACCTCGCTCTGGCTCATCGCCGACGATGACCGCCGCTCGGGCGTCGCCGACTGGGCGCTCACCCTCACACCCGTCACGATCAGCACTCTCATGATCCTGACCATCGGTGTGCTCCTGCTCGTCACCGGCGCGACGGCGTTGCTCCGCACGGTGCAACGCCGGACGGTGCAGCGCCGAACGAACGCCAGCATCCCGCCGCAGTCCGTCGACGATCTTCCCATCGAGTAGCTCGAGGGGCGTGGTTCACGAGGCACCCGGCTCATGCGGCTTCGGCCAGAGAACCGGGTGCATGCGTCGTTCCGTCCGCCTCGAGAGGGGCGAGGTGGGCAGCCTCGGTGAACGTCTCAGCGCTCGGCCGTGCTCGCCTCCAGAACCTTCGCCTGCCCGACCGACCAGACGAACTCGGGCGTCCGGCCGTTCACGGCGTGGTCGCCGAGCTGTCGGGCCTTGAAGATCCACGGGTTGTGCGATGACACGGTGCGAGCGTTCCGCCAGTGGCGGTCGAGAGCGGTGCCCGACCTCACGGCAGATGCGCCGAGCGTGTCGAACAGCCGAGAGGCGGCGCGGGGCACCAGGTCGGTGAGCACGATCTGCGCCTGCGCCGAGCGGAGTTCGGCCGCGATCACGGCAGCCTCCGTCTCCGGTGTGCCCAGCACGTCTGCTGCGTGCTGGACCGCTCGAGCGACGTCGAGCACGAGCGCCCTGGCCGTCGCACTCGTCGCCGTCAGCTCGCCGACGATCTGCAGGATCTGAGGGTCGTCGGCCACTCGCTCGGCGCTGCCGTGGCTGTAGGTGCGAGTGCGTGCCCGCACCTGAGCGACGGTGTCGCGCTCGATCGCGGCGGCGATCCCGGCCAGCACCGACAGCAGCGTCAGCTGATAGACCGCCGTCTGGAATGGGAACCGCGACGTGAACGGCTCGACGTCGTCTTCATCGACCGAGGCGTCCGTGAACACGGCAGTGCCGGTGCCCGTCAGCGGCTGTCCGAAGCCGTCCCAGTCGTCGGAGATCTCCACTCCGTCCTGATGCCTGCGGATGAGGGCGGTCACGGTCGTGCCGTCGAGGTCGACGGTCGCGTCGATCCACTCCGCGAAGATGCTGCCCGTCGTGTAGAACTTGCGTCCGTCGACGCGCCAGCTTCCATCAGGGCGTCGGGTCACGCGCGTCGCATTCGTCCCCACTGCGGCGGCACCGTTCTCCGACCACGCGTTGCCGACCAGCTCTCCGTCGGCGATGCGCTCGAGCCAGCGGGAGCGCCGCTCACTCGGCGTCGCAGCCAGGATGTGCTCGACGTAAGCGATGTGGCCACGGAAGATCTGCGGGAGGTTCGAGTCGGCCGCGGCGAGCTCGATCAGCACCTCGGCGAAGGATTCCCAGTCCAGCCCGAAACCGCCGTGCTCGATCGGCAGCCGGAGCCGACCGAAGCCCGCTGCGCGGAGGGCGGTGACCTGGGCGAACGGCAGCTCGTGATCCTTCTCCCGCGCGACCGTGCCCGCCGCGATCTCTGCGATGACCGGGCGCAGTCGCTCCCGCACGGCATCGAGCCGCCGCGTCTGCTCGCCCATCAGGTGTACAGCGAGATCGGCTGGAGCTCGCCGTTCAGCGTCCAGGCGCCGACCTCGAGCTTCTTGTAATCGATCGGATCGTGCAGCGAGTGCGTGCGGATGTTCCTCCAGAACAGGTCCAGCCCGACATCCGCACGCGCGGAACTCGAGCCGGTGATCTCGAAGATCCTGTTCGCGACCTCGATGCCGACCTCGGTCGAGACGACCTTGACCTTGGCGATCTCGATGGCCAGTTCCCCTCGGCGCGCCGCCGTGACCCCGTCTCCCTCATCCACGACCTCGTCGAAGAGACGCCCGGCGCGGTCCGCCAGCGCCTCGACCGCCGCGATCCGCGAAGAGAACTCGCCCACGACGCGCTGCACGAACGGGTCGTCGCGGTACGAGTCGGCCTGGCTGAGGAACCAGGCGCGCGGGCGTGCACGGACGATGTCGAGTCCCCGGGCGAGTGCTCCCTCGGCGACACCGAGGTAGAGGTTGCCGAAGGCGAGCTGGATGCCTGGCGTGATCAGCGTCGAGAAAGGCTCGTCCCCGAGTTCGCCGAGCACGTCGTCGGCAGAGACGCGCACGTCTTCGAAGCGGACGGACCCGCTCGCCGACAGCCGCTGTCCCAGTGCATCCCAGTCGCCGAGATATCGGATGCCGTCGCGGTCGTGGTCCAGCACGACGAACAGCACCTGACCGTCGCGCTCGCCGCCGCGCACGAGTGCGGCCGCCAGCACGACGTCGCCGGCCGAGGCACCGGTCGAGAAGCGCTTGAGACCGTTGAGTCGATACCCCTCGCCGTCGACGGTCAGTTCGAGGTCGGGGTCGGTCGGGTTCACGGAGTCGCCCCACACCCATCGGCCCTCTGTGGTCTTGCGGTGCCATCTCTCCTGCACCGACGGGTCGGCTGCGAAGCCGATGTTGCCCGAGTTGATGTAGTGGTACGCGAGAACCTGGGCGACCGACGCATCGGCGCGCGACAGGACGCGGATGACGAGGAAGGCCGTCTCCCAGTGCGCACCGCCACCCCCGAACTCGGCCGGCTGCAGAAGCGTCACCAGCCCCGCCTCGCGGAGCAGGTCGAGCTCGACTGTCGGGTCCTGATTCGCTCGGTCGCGCTGCAGCGCATCGCTCTCGAGCTCGGCGGCGACGCGCTCGGCGATGCCGCGCCAGTGCGCGCGTTCTTCGGCATCCGCCGTTCCCGTCCATCGGCTGCGGTGGGTGGTCTCTGCGATGACGCTCATCGGACGCCCTCCTTCTCGGTGAGTTCTGTCAGGTCGTCGAGTTCCGCCGGAGCGGAAGCGGCCGCTGCATCCACCAGCGGCCCGCCGAGCGTGCCGTCGAGAGCCGACGCGCCGCCCTCGTAGGCGCCGCGGTAGGCGTGCGCGGGATGCCACTCGGGCACCACGGGGGAGCCGTCGCCGCTGAGTCGTCCGCGCAGCGTGCCCTCGGGGTAGGCGTCCCAGGTGCGCCCGCGGCGGCGGAGCTCGGGCACGAGGTGGTCCACGATGTCCTCGAACGACCCGGGTGTCACGACGTAGGCGATGTTGAAGCCGTCGACACCGCCGACCTCGACCCATCGTTCGAGCTCGTCCGCCACGGTCTGCGGGCTGCCCACGATGACGGGACCGATGCCGCCGATCCCGACGTAGTGGGCGATGTCGCGAGGCGTCCACTTGCGCTCCGGATCGGCCTTGGTGAAGACCGAGAGGGCGGATCGTCCGGCATCCGTGTCGACGTATTCGAGGGGGACGTCGGGGTCGTACTGCGACAGGTCGAGTCCCGTCCATCCGGCATAGAGTGCCAGCGCGCCCTCGACCGAGACATAGCGGCGATAGTCATCGAGCTTCGCCTGAGCCTCCTCGTCCGTCGCCGCGACGACGACCGTGACCAGGGTGAGGATCTTGACCGAATCCCGCGGGCGCCCGAGAGCCTCGGCGCGATCGCGGATGTCGTCGGTGACCGGACGCGTCGCCTCCGGACGCAGTCCGTTGATGAAGATCGCCTCGCCGTGCTTCGCGGCGAACTGGCGTCCGCGAGGGGAGGCGCCCGCCTGGAACATCACCGGCGTGCGCTGCGGGCTGGGTTCGGCGAGATGGATGCCGGGAACCCGGTAATGCCGCCCCTCGTGGCCGATCGGGTGCACGCGCGACGCATCCGCGAAGACGCCGGCCTCCCGATCGCGCAGCACGGCGGTGTCCTCCCACGACCCTTCCCACAGCTTGTACGTGACGTCGAGGAACTCCTCGGCGATCTCGTACCGGTCGTCGTGCGCGATCTGCGTGTCGAGTCCGAGGTTTCGGGCGGCGGAGTCGAGATAGCTCGTCACGACGTTCCATCCCACGCGGCCGCGCGTGAAGTGGTCGAGAGTCGAGAACCGGCGCGCGAGCGCGTACGGCTGCTCGTAGGTCGTGGCGACGGTCACACCGAATCCGAGATGCTCTGTCGCGTGCGCCATGGCGGAGATCTGCACGACGGGGTCGCCGAGGGGAACCTGCGTCGCATCACCGAGCGCGGTGGCGGCCGAGTCGCGATAGACGTCGTACGTCCCGAGCACGTCAGCGATGAAGATCGCATCGAACCTGCCCCGCTCGAGGGTCTTCGCGAGATCCACCCAATAGTCGAGATCGTGGTACCGATCGGCCTGGTTGTCAGGGTGCCGCCAGAGTCCTGGAGCCTGATGAGTCACGCAGGTCATGTCGAAGGCGTTCAGGATGATGCGGCGAGACATGGTGCTCCTCAGGAGATCGGGGACGTCGCGACCATAGCCACTCGAGCCGTGCGGCGACCCGCCGGATGACTCTTCGCGTCGCTCCACGACGAACTGTTACGTCCCCGATGCGGCGGTCGTCCCTCGGCTCCTAGCGTGAGCGCCGATCTGCTTCCCCGACCCGACGCCTTGAGGAGCCCCCATGTCATTCCTTCCGAGCCGCCGTCGCCGGCGCGTCCTCCTCGGTGCCGCCGCTCTGACGGCCGCGACCATCGCCGTCGCCGGCTGCGCGACCCAGAGCCCCGAGTCCGGTGGTGAGGGCGCAGACGGCGACTTCTCGGGCCAGACCCTCAATGCGCTGCTCATCACGTCGCACGAGGGCGCAGGAAACTGGCTCAAGGAGCACTTCGAAGAGGAGACCGGCGCTGAGGTGAACCTCACGATCGTGCCCTACGACGAGATCGGCTCGACCCTCGCCCTCGACCAGCAGTCGGGCGCGAACACGTTCGACGTCGCCGCTCCCTGGTACGTGTCGATCGGGGACCTCGCCGAGGGCGGCTCCATCCAGGACCTCACCGACTGGATCGACGAGACCCCGTCGCTCGACACCGACGACTTCATCCCGTCGATCAACGACCCGTACACATTGGTCGGCGACCGCCGCTACGGCCTGCCCTTCGACGGCGACACGCACGTGCTCTTCTACAACAAGGAGATCCTCGAGCGGAACGGCATCACCGAGCCCCCCGCGACCTGGGACGAGTACCTCGCAGATGTGAAGACCATCACCGAGAACGAGGGTGATGACGGCGTCTACGGATCCGCGATCTTCGGTCAGAAGTCGCCGCTGATCCTCGGCGCCGCCTACGCGAACCGCCTGGCGGGCTTCGGCGGCGAGTTTGTCGACGAGGACGGCAAGCCTACGATCAACTCTCCGGAGGCTGTGGCAGCAGCCGAGGCGCTGGTGGATGCGGTGCCCTACGCCTTCCCGACGGCTGCCGAGACCGACTTCGGCGTCGGCAACGGCGCGTGGTACGACGGCAAGGTCGCGTTCATCGAGAACTGGACCGACCTGGGCGTGGGCTCGGAG
>NZ_JXQX01000040.1:0-1865 GCF_000834175.1 Microbacterium sp. MEJ108Y
TGGCCGACAGGCGTAGTCGATGGACAACGGGTTGATATTCCCGTACCGGCGAAGAACCGCCCAAGCTAATCCAGTAGTGCTAAGTGTCTGAATCCCAGTGACTGATCCCTTCGGGGTGACGCGTTGGGCCTAGCGCACGACCCCATTCTGGTGCGGTTAGCGTATTAACAGGTGTGACGCAGGAAGGTAGTCCAGCCGGGCGATGGTTGTCCCGGTGCAAGTGCGTAGGCCGAGAGATAGGCAAATCCGTCTCTCACATAGGCTGAGACACGATGCGGATAAAAAGTGGATGATCCTATGCTGCCAAGAAAAGCATCGACGCGAGGTTCCAGCCGCCCGTACCCCAAACCGACTCAGGTGGTCAGGTAGAGAATACCAAGGAGATCGAGAGAATCGTGGTTAAGGAACTCGGCAAAATGCCCCCGTAACTTCGGGAGAAGGGGGGCCTTCGACGTATTAGGACTTGCTCCGAAAGCGTTTGGAGGCCGCAGAGACTAGTGGGTAGCGACTGTTTACTAAAAACACAGGTCCGTGCCAAGTCGCAAGACGATGTATACGGACTGACGCCTGCCCGGTGCTGGAAGGTTAAGAGGACCGGTTAGCCGCAAGGCGAAGCTGAGAATTTAAGCCCCAGTAAACGGCGGTGGTAACTATAACCATCCTAAGGTAGCGAAATTCCTTGTCGGGTAAGTTCCGACCTGCACGAATGGCGTAACGACTTCCCAACTGTCTCAACCGCGAACTCGGCGAAATTGCATTACGAGTAAAGATGCTCGTTACGCGCAGCAGGACGGAAAGACCCCGTGACCTTTACTATAGCTTTGTATTGGTGTTCGGTGTGGCTTGTGTAGGATAGGTGGGAGACTGTGAAGCATGGACGCCAGTTCATGTGGAGTCATTGTTGAAATACCACTCTGGTCACTCTGGATATCTAACTTCGAACCGTAATCCGGTTCAGGGACAGTGCATGGTGGGTAGTTTAACTGGGGCGGTTGCCTCCCAAAAAGTAACGGAGGCGCCCAAAGGTTCCCTCAACCTGGTTGGCAATCAGGTGTCGAGTGTAAGTGCACAAGGGAGCTTGACTGTGAGACTGACAGGTCGAGCAGGGACGAAAGTCGGGACTAGTGATCCGGCAGTGGCTTGTGGAAGCGCTGTCGCTCAACGGATAAAAGGTACCTCGGGGATAACAGGCTGATCTTGCCCAAGAGTCCATATCGACGGCATGGTTTGGCACCTCGATGTCGGCTCGTCGCATCCTGGGGCTGGAGTAGGTCCCAAGGGTTGGGCTGTTCGCCCATTAAAGCGGTACGCGAGCTGGGTTTAGAACGTCGTGAGACAGTTCGGTCCCTATCCGCTGCGCGCGTAGGAAATTTGAGAGGATCTGACCCTAGTACGAGAGGACCGGGTTGGACGAACCTCTGGTGTGTCAGTTGTTCCGCCAGGAGCACCGCTGATTAGCTACGTTCGGGATGGATAACCGCTGAAAGCATCTAAGCGGGAAGCCGGCCTCAAGATGAGATTTCCATACCTTCGGGTGAGAGGCTCCCAGCCAGACTACTGGGTTGATAGGCCAGATGTGGAAGTGCAGTAATGCATGCAGCTGACTGGTACTAATAAGCCGATGACTTGATAACACACCGTTTGTTGGTGCTACGCGTCCACTGAGTGGTTCTCGATGTACGGTCGAGAACCGCATGACAATGACTTTGTTATGTGTTTTGATTGAAACATCTATAGTGTTTCGGCGGCCATAGCGTGAGGGAAACGCCCGGTTACATTCCGAACCCGGAAGCTAAGCCTCACAGCGCCGATGGTACTGCAGGGGGGACCCTGTGGGAGAGTAGGACACCGCCGGACTTCTTTTA
>NZ_JXQX01000041.1:0-52281 GCF_000834175.1 Microbacterium sp. MEJ108Y
TGCAGCTCATCTTGGACGCGATCCTCAACCCGAAGGGCGACGGGCCGCCGATGCCCGGGGTGTTCTTCGCGCCGAGCGGGGCCCCCGGTGCCGACACCGATTCTTCGGACACCGACTCTTCGACTGGTGCCGCTGCTGGTGCTGGTGCCGGTTCTGGCGTCGACGCTGACGCCGAGAGGGGGCGCGATCCGGAGGAGACCGATCCGTTCAACTCCGACCCGCGCTCTGTGCTCGATGACCGCACCGCGGCGCAGAAGCGCCACGACGCCCTGACCGCAGCGCTCGGCATCGCGGCCCGGCACAAGGACATGCCCACCCTCGGCGGCGCATCACCGGTCGTCGTCGTCACCGTCGACGCGAACGACCTCGCCACCCACGCCACTCATGCCACCGGTGCTGCCTTCGGAGGCGCTGCCTTCGGAGGTGCCGGCGCTGCGGCCGGGGCGAGCGGCAATGGTGGGTGGGCGACGATCCCCGGCTCCGGTGCCCATGTTCCCGTCTCTGTGGCCGCGCAGGTCGCATGCAGCGGAGCGATTCAGCGCGTCCTCATGGACGAGGGGCGGATCATCGGGATCACGACCACGGATCGGATCTTCACCGTGCACCAGCGTCGGGCGATCATCGCCCGCGACAAGGAGTGCCTGATCCCCGGATGCCACGTCCCCGCCTCATGGTGTGAGATCCACCACGTCACCGAACACGCCAGGGGCGGCCCGACGCACACGGATAACGGTGTGCCGTTGTGCTGGTGGCACCACCGCTCCCTCGGCACCTCAGGGTGGGAGATCCGGATGAACGACGGCCTCCCGCAAGTGCGCGGACCGGCATGGTGGGATCCCGCCCAGCAGTGGCGCACCCCACGACTCAGCCTGCCGTCACCCGCTCGAGTGCGCCGCACCTCACTTCGCATCTGAGCGCGTTTCGCTCGATGAACTTCGAGTAGAAGCGGTAGAACACGAGCCCGGAACCCATCGGTTGACGCGCGCCGTCACGTGACACCCTCCCTCGCGTGACACCCTCCCTCGCGTGACACTCATCATCACGTGGCTGTCACCACTGCGTGGCACCCAATACCGAGCACCGAGCACCGAACACCGAACACCGAACACCGAACACCGAGCACTGATCGCCGCACAGCGACCACTGGTTGTCGGCTCTCCACATTCGTATCTGACGTCACAAGGTGTCCTAGAGCCGAGCCCGGCGGGTTGGCTGGTGACTGTCACAGCGCATCCGGCACGATCCCCCCCACCGGTGTTCGGCACCATGAGAAAGGCAAGACCATGCCCACGGGCTCCCTCGAGGAACAGCTGAGGCCGCAGCTTCTCAGCGGTCTCGCCTACGAGCGACTGCTCGCCGAGATCGTGAGCGGCCGTCTTCCTCCCGGGCAGCGGCTGCGTCTCGACCTGCTCGCCCATGCCTGGGCTGTGTCGCGCACCCCGGTGCGCGAGGCTCTGCAGAGACTGGTCGACATGCGATTCGTGCAGGTGTCGCCGAGCGCAGGGACCCGCGTCGCAGAATGGTCGTCCGTCGACATGGTCGAGCGCGCTCACGTCGTCGGTCGCCTGATCGTCGAGAAGACGTGCAGCGGCCCGCCCGTGCCGATGCGCGAACAGGCTCCTCGGTTCGCCGAAGGCGCCTGTGAACTGCTCGGATACCTCGAACTCGCCGAACACCTCATCTCGCGGGAACTCGGCCGCCTCGGCACGAGGATCGTCCGCGATCACATCGACCCCCTCCGGCTGTTCGTGGACTCGCAGACCGCGAGTCGTCACGGCGTGGACCTCGACGCGGATCGCACTTCGCGCCGCGACCTCCTTTCGGGCGCCCTCGACGCCATCGAGCGACAGGAGCCCGTCGCGGCCCTTGAAGCACTCGACGCGTTCTCGGCATCCTTCATCGACGCGCTCGGATCCGGAACCGCGCGAACCGCCGCTCAGCCGCAACCCCAGACCCCGGACATCTTCTTCTGAGGGCATGCGAGCGCCGGCGCAGCGATCCGTCCCGGGTGTCCGTGGCGACGGCTAGCGTGGACACATGACGTCACTGATCGCCGGCCCCGACCGACGCGAGCGATGCGGCTGGGTTGGCGACGACCCGGAATACCGCCGGTATCACGACGAAGAGTGGGGCACGCCCCTGCATGGGGATCGGGCGCTGTTCGAGAAGATGGCGCTCGAGGGTTTCCAGGCGGGGCTCTCGTGGATCACCATCCTCCGCAAGCGCCCCCGCTTCCGCGAGGTCTTCGCCGGATTCGTCCCTGAGCTGGTCGCCGAGTTCGATGAGTCCGACGTGGAGCGCCTCATGGCGGATGCGGGGATCATCCGCAACCGGGCGAAGATCGAGGCCACGATCGGCAACGCGCGTATCGTCCGCTCGATGGCAGAGGGCGAGCTCGATGAGCTGATGTGGTCGTTCGCGCCGGCGCCCGGCATCCGCCCCGCGTCCTTCGCAGATGTTCCGGCGGTGACGCCGGAGTCGACGGCGATGAGCAAAGAGCTGCGCCGTCGAGGCTTCAGGTTCGTCGGGCCGACCACCATGTACGCCCTGATGCAGTCGGCCGGCATGGTCGACGACCATGTGGTGGGATGCTGGCGCGCCTGACCAGCAGCATCGGCCCAGACCGCCTTCGAGATCATCCATGCCCTCGATATACTCGTTGATCGGGGGGATCGTCCAGCGCAGCGCGCAGGGCGAATGCAGAGCGCGGTCTCCCATCCGACCGTGAGGAGCATGGGTGGCCACGCGCATGGCATCGACACCGCCGACGCTGGCGGGGTACAGCTATGTGCGCCCGCTGGGTTCCGGTGGGTTCGCCGACGTCTTCCTGTATGAACAGGACATGCCGCGTCGCGTCGCCGCTGTGAAGGTGCTGCTGGCGGATGCGGTGAACCGCGAGGTGCTGCGCACCTTCAACGTCGAGGCCGACATCTCCGCGAGGCTCAGCGCACACCCCTCGATCGTGACGATCTATCAGGCGTCGATCTCTGCCGACGGCCGTCCGTACTTCGCCATGGAGTACTGCCCCGACACCATGAGCGCTCGCTACAAGAAGGCGCCACTGGCGCTCGCCGACGTGCTCGACACCGGGGTGCGTATCGCGGGTGCGCTCGAGACGGTGCACAGGGCGGGGCTCCTGCATCGCGACATCAAGCCGTCGAACGTGCTGATCAACTCCCTCGGGGCTCCCGTGCTCGCCGACTTCGGCATCGCCGCAGCCGTGATCGACGAGGGCGACGGAGAGACGATCGCGATGTCGGTGCCGTGGAGCTCGCCCGAAGTGCTGCAGGAGCGCGTCTCCGGGTCGGTGCCGAGCGAGATCTGGAGCCTCGGTGCCACCCTGTACACGCTGCTCGCCGGAAGGAGCCCGTTCGAGAGAGCGGACCGCGGCTCCAATTCACGCGATCAGCTCACCGATCGGATCATCAAGGCGCGTTACACGGCGGTGCCCGTCGACGGCATCCCTCCGATCATCGACGAGATCTTCGCGACCGCGATGCACCGTGATCCCGCCAAGAGGTTCGCGAGCATGGCCGACTTCGCCGAACGACTCCGCTGGGCGCAGTACGAGCTCGGACTGCACCCGACGGCGTTCGAGGCGGCATCCGCCGAGTGGGCCGCCGCGGCTCCCGTCAGCTTCTCGGACGCCACGGCCCGTGGCCCGGTGATCACGACGGTCGCACCCGACTCGCGACGTGCCGAGCGTGCCGCACGGCAGCAGGCGATGCCGCGCGACCGCGACGACCTGCCCGCAGCGCGTGCGAAGACCCGCTCCCCACTCGTCGCCGGTGTCATCGGCGCGCTGATCGGAGCCGCGGTGCTCGCCGCAGTCGGCCTCGGCGCCCTCCACCTCACCGGGGTTCTGTGATGGCGATCGGCGATCGCGCGCGTGCGGAGGCGAACCCCCGATCACGGGGACGCCTGATCACGGCGATCTCCGGCATCGCCGCTCTGGCGGTGGTGCTCACCCTCGCCATCACCGCGCAGGGCTACCAGTCGCAGGAGGTGCCCCGGCTCGAGTCGTCGGTCTGGGTCATGCGCGACAGCGGTCAGTACGCACGCGTCAACACCGAGCTCGCCGAGATCGACACGGTGCGCAACGTCGACGACCCGGAGGCGGTCTGGCAGAACGGCTCCGCGGCCGTGGTCTATGCGCAGGGCAACCGGCAGCGCTGGGACGTAGACCCTGCAAGCCCCGCCGATCTGCTCTCCGACTCGTCGGAGGAGGGCACGCCGATCGCTTCCGAGCCGACGCCGGCGGGCACGCGGGAGATCCTCTCCGCCGGGGCCCACGTGGCCTATCGCACCGACACCGGTCAGGTGTCGGTGACCACGCTTGACGCCGGCGCGGCCACCGCTCTCGTCGACCCGTTCGCGGGCGTCGAGGTCGAAGAGGGCGAAGATCCCCCGACATACACGGCGGATGCGATCGGACTGTCGCCCGAAGGACTGCTGGTGCTCTATTCCTCGGACGAGGGCGCGATCCGGCGGTTCGACATCGACGAGCACAGCTTCCTCGGCGATCCCGAGTCCGTCTCCGCAGCTCCGGATGCCGCCGAGGGTCTGACCCTCACGGTCGTGGGAGACCGCTGGGCGATGCTCCAGACGGGCACCGGCGAGCTGTGGCTCCAGGGGCGCGACGAGCCGCTCGAGCTCGATGTCGCCGAGGATGCGCGCCTGCAGGAGGGCGCCGACTCCGGCGAGGTCGTGGTGATCGCCGACTCCGACGGCCTCGTGTCGGTCGACCTCGCCTCGGGTGAGCCCGAGCGCGTCGCGGAGGCGTCGGGCGTCCCGGCCACTCCTGTCGTCGTGGCAGGCGAGACCTACGCGGCCTGGCTCGACACCGGTGCGGGAACCCTGTGGGCGGACGGCGAGAGCGTGCCGCTGCGTGTTCCGGACGGGGCCCTCGACTCGTCGACGATCGAACCGGTGTTCCAGGAGAACGGTGATCGCGCGGTGCTGAGCGAGATCGGCACCGGACTCATCTGGACGGCCCCCGACGGCGTCCTCATCCCGCTCGAGCAGTGGGCGATCGAAGACGATACCGAGCAGCAGGAGGGCACGATCATCGTCGAGGACGTGGCCGAGCAGATGCCGCCCGTCGCCGTCGACGACGCGTTCGGCGTGCGCGCGGGTGAACAGGTGATCCTGCCGGTGCTGCTCAACGACCACGATCCGAACAAGAAGGACGTGCTGTCGATCGACCCCGACTCGGTGTCGGGCGGACTCGGCGATCCCGCGTTCGGCGACCTGACTCTCGTCGCCAATGGGCAGTCGCTCGTCGTCAATGTCACGGCGGGATCGGGGCAGGCCAGCTTCACCTATGCGGTCACCGACGGTGCCGCCATATCGTCGCCGGCGACAGTGACGCTGACCGTCGTCGACGAGGACGCCAACTCCGCGCCCGTGTGGTGCGGGGTCGACGCGTGCCAGCAGGAGTGGCCGACACCGCAGCTTCTTCCCGGTGGCAGCACCGTCGTCTCGGCGCTGTCGGGCTGGGTCGACCCCGAGGGCGACCCGTTCGTGCTCAGCGATGCCTACGAGACCGACTCCTCGTCGCCCGTCATGGTCGTGCCCATGGCAGACGGACGGGTGGCCATCCGCCACACCGACCCCAACGCCGCCGATGCGGTGATCTCGGTCACCGTCGTCGTCGAGGATGTGCACGGTGCGACGGCCGAGAAGACCCTCGATGTCCAGGTCACCGGCAGCCCGGCCCTGGTCGCCTCGCCCGTGGCGCTGACCGCCCGAGTCGGAGAGCTGCAGTCGGTCCGCATCTCCGACCACCTGTCCGGAGGATCCGGCTCGTACCGTCTGGTCGACGCCGTGCAGACCGCCGCGACCGCTCAGGGCCTCGAGGTCAACCCCAACGCGGCGTCGGGCACCGTCGAGATGACGGTGGCCGAACCCGGTCAGTACGTCGTGACCTACACCGCCCAGGACGTCTCGACCCAGGCGGAGCAGTCGGCGGTCATCCGCATCACGGCCGTCGACGGATCCGCAGGCCTCGCGATGGCACCTCTGACCGCGTTCGTGCGCGAAGGCGAGGACACGACCGTCGATGTGCTCCGTGCCGTGCAGAACACCAGTGGGCGAGTGCTCATGCTGGCGGATGCCGTGAGCTCGACGCCTCAGCTCGGCGTGCGTGTGGTCGGCAACGAGAGCATCCGCGTCAACGGCACCACGGAGGACGGCGAGCCCGGGGTGATCGGCAAGGCCACCGTGACCGTCGCCGACGGAACCGGAGCCGCGGTGCAGGGAACGGTCACGGTCTTCCTCACTCCGCCGTCGACCGTCACCCGGCCGATCGTGTTCCCCGATGCGATCACCGTCCGTGCCGGTTCACTCACGCGCATCAACGTCGCGGCGAACGACGTGGCCCCGCGCGGTGAACCCCTGGTCGTGCTCCCCGAGGTGACCGGCTCAGGTGAGTCCGGAGAGCTCGTCTTCGCCGATCGCAACGCGCTGCGATACCTCGCACCCACGACGCCGGGCACCTACCGCCTCACGTACTCGGTGTCGCTCGAGCGCAATCCTGCTCTCTCCGACAACGGCGTCGTGACGGTCACGGTCGTTCCTCCGGGCACGAACCGCGCGCCGACACCCTCGACACTGACGGGTCGGGTCCTCAGCGGTCAGACGGTGTCGCTGCCGGTGCCTGCGACCGGCATGGACAGCGACGGCGACCGCGTGGCCCTCGCGGGCATCGACCAGCCCCAGAAGGGCTATGGCACGGCGACGATCTCGGCCGACGGAGACGCGATCGTCTACCGGGCACCGGCGGCCGGCGTCGACGGCGGTCAGGTGACGTTCCGCTACACGGTGCGCGACCCTCAGGGCGAGCAGGGGACAGGCGTGGTCCGCGTCGGCGTGCTCGACGCCGACATCGACGACGCGGCTCCCGTGACCTTCAGCGACTACGTGCGGGTCGAGGCAGGATCGACCACTCCGATCGTGCTGGACCCGCGTCTCAACGACCTCGACCCGGCGCAGAGCGAGCTCGAGATCACCGAACTCGTGCCCAACGCGCCTCCGGTCAAGGGCAACCCGCTGTACGACCGCCTGAATGCGCTGATCGACTCGGACACCTCTCTCGAAGACGGCCGCGTCGTTCTCCGTGCGGGAGACACGGCAGGCACGAACTCCTACTTCTACACCGTCAAGTCCTCGCGCACGTCGAGCACGTCGCAGGGGCTCATCGTGGTCACCGTGACCGACGGCGCGGTCGCCGATCAGCCGAGCGTCGCCGACACCGTGCTCACCGCGCGCGACCGGGAAGACCTCCCGGAGCGGGGCATCGACGTCGTGACCGACCGTGTGAGCTGGCCGTCAGGCGATGCCTCCTCGCTCACGCTGAGTCTGTGGGGTGACCAGCCCGGATTCACGGTGCAGGGCGACCGCATCGTGGGCGCGGCGCCGGAAGACGGCGCGCTGGTGCCGTTCCAGCTCAAGGGCAAGGGGTCGGGAGGCAGAGACGTGGTCGCCTACGGGTTCCTGCGCATTCCCGCCTTCGACGACATGCAGGTGCAGCTGAAGCCCGGCACGACCCCCGTCGTGGTCGACGAGGACGCGTCTGTCTCGTTCGATGCGGCCGACTATGTCGATCTGATCGCCTCGGATGCCGTCGAGGTGGGCTCCGGCCAGTTCAGCGCCCAGCGCGCGGCGGCGTCGTGCTCAGCCGAGGGCTCGGGCGAGGTGACCTACCGAGCCGGCCGGGAAGCGCCCTGGTCGGACACCTGCCTCGTTCAGGTGCGGCTGCAGGGGCAGGAGCGCTGGTCGTTCATCGATGTGCCGATCAGCATCCGCCCTGCGGAGCCACAGCTGCTGCTGTCGTCGATCTCGCACACGATCGCTCCCGGAACCACCGAGACGGTCGACATGTACTCGAACATGGCCGCCTGGGAGGGCGGCCGCGAGGGGGACGCCGGATCGCTCGAGTACCGGATCGTGTATTCGGGATCGGCCTTCATCGTCACGCGCACCGGTTCTCAACTGACCATCGAAGCGCGAGCGGACGCCAGACCGGGCAACACCGAGAACGTGAGCGTCACCGTGCCGCAGTACGGTGAGCCGTCGGCATCCGTCCGCCTGGTCGTCGGCGCGGCGCCGCCCGATGCGCCGCGGGGCGCGACCTTCACGACGCAGTGCATCGTCACGAACCCGAGCTGCACGATCGATGTCGTCGACGTCGCGGGGGAGTACGATCCGTTCGCGGGCAAGCCCGGATCGGGGCTCCGACTGATGTCGCTCGGCGGGGGCTCACGGTGCGATGTCGCATCGGTCTCGACCTCGGGGAGCACGTCCATCACTGCGACCTGGCCCGGCGGAGGGCAGGCGCCCGGGGGCCAGTGCATCATCCCGTTCATCGTGTCGGATGCGCAGGGACGCACCGGCACCGGAACCCTCACCCTCGATCTGCAGGGCTTCCCGCAAGCGCCCGCCAGCGTGACGACCGTCGGATTCACACGCTCGACCGTGGTGCTGGACGTGCCGCTCGGCGAAGCGGGGCGCGCGCACCCCGGCGTCACCGGTGTGACGATCCTGCAGGACGGCTCCCCGGCGAACGCGTCATGCAGCCCGGCGGGAGGCGTCTACCGCTGCACGGTGAACGGGCTCGTCAACGGAGCGCCGCATGTCTTCACCGCGGCGGCCGTCAACGCGGTCGGAACCTCAGCGGCCACGTCACCGCACACCAGCTGGGCGTATGCCGCCCCCGAGGTGTCGAACGCGACCGCCATGCCCGTCTACCGCCCCGACGGCACCGAACGCGGACGCGGCATCGTCGAACTCGCGATCGCCGCGTCAGACGACTCGCTGTCCTTCCGCATCGAGGAGACCGGCCAGGTCATCAACCGCACCGGCGCGACGACCTCGGCCGAGATCGCGCTGTCTCCCGGCCCGCAGAACATCACGATCGTGCCGATCAGCCAGTTCCAGCCGCCGACGGGCGACGGCGGCAATGAGGGCGGCGCCTTCCACACGTCGGTCACGGCCGCGGGAACCGTCTACTTCGACCCCGCGGGCACGCAGGCGAAAGCGACCTCCAACACGTCGATCGATGTCTCCGGCGTCGCTGCGCAGCCCAACGGCAGCGCCCTCGGAATCGACGTCGTCTACCTTGCGTGGCGCTCGGGCGATGCGAGCTGCAGCGCCGACGGAAACGGGCGGCTGCGGATCTCGGGCGCGGAGGCGCAGTCGTCCTCTCCCGCGTTTACCGGACTCGCCGAATACTCCACTTATAACGTCAAGGCCTGTGCCTCGAACGGGTTCGGCGTGTCCGAGTCGAACACCACGCAGGTCTTCACCTTCACTTTCGTCGAGGGTCCGAAGGGCAAGACCAACTACACGGTCGCGACCCAGCCCTCGGTCGAGGGCAACCGCTATTCCTATGGCCTGGAGTCGCCGCCCGAGATCGGTGCGCGAGACGGCTTCATCGCGCGGTACAACCTGTACGGATCGTGGTTCGAGAACTTCGAGCTGAGCCCCGATGCTTCGCCGCTGCCGGTCGTCGCGCGCTCCTGCCACTCGGTGCTGACCACCTACTGCTCCGATCCGATCGAGATCACCGCGAGGACCGTGCCTACGGTGGTGGTCGTGCAGTTCCAGGAGTGCGTACCGGCGAACCCTGGTGACCTGTTCGTCGTCAGCCGCGCTGCGCGCGGTTCGTACTCGACCATCCTCACCCCGAACATCGTCGACGGGACCTCCGTGATCGACGCGAGGATCACCTGGACGGGGGCCTACGCTCCGCTCAAGCCGATCACGCACCGCGCGCCGCTGTGCACGCAGCCGGATCCGGTCGACCCGCCTGCCCCCGTCCCGTCAGGCCCTGCCGAACCGGCCGACCCCGAGGGATGAGCGCGCTCAGATGACGACTCCCTACACCCCACCGCCCTGCACCGCGCAGGTGCCCGAGACGAATACGGTTGCCCTATGCCTGCTCCCTCCGTCGCTCCCGTGACCATCGCTCCCGAACAGGCCTCCTGGTTCGCGGAGACGTTCTCGATCCTCGCCGCCAACGTCGAACAGGCGATCCTCGGCAAGCGGCATGTCATCGAGCTGGCGCTCGCCGCGGCCGTCAGCGGCGGGCATGTGCTGCTCGAGGACTTCCCCGGCACCGGCAAGACCGCTCTCGCCCGAGCCATCGCCCAGACCGTCACGGGCACGAGCACGCGCATCCAGTTCACCCCCGACCTGCTTCCGGGCGATGTGACAGGCATCACCGTCTACGACCAGAAGGAAGGGGCGTTCGAGTTCCACGCCGGCCCCGTCTTCGCGAACATCGTGCTCGCGGACGAGATCAACCGGGCGAGCCCGAAGACGCAGTCGGCGCTGCTGGAGGTCATGGAAGAGGGCACGGTCACGGTCGACGGTGTCACGCGTCCTGTTCCTTCGCCCTTCCTCGTCATGGCGACGCAGAACCCGATCGAGCAGGGCGGCACCTACCGCCTGCCTGAGGCGCAGCTCGACCGCTTCATGATCAAGACGTCGATCGGCTACCCCGACGAGGCCGCGACCATGCGCATCCTCCAGGGCGCCGCACAGCCGAAGCATGTGCTCGACGGCATCGTCGGCACCGACACCATCCTCACGATGGCCGAGATGACGCGCGGCGTGTATGTGAATCCGCTGGTGTCCGACTACATCATGCGCATCGTCGATGCGACGCGTCGCGCCTCCGAGGTGCGCCTCGGCGCCAGCGTGCGAGGTGCGATCGCGCTCTCGCGCCTCGTGATGACGTGGGCGGCGAAGAACGGCCGCACGTTCGCCACCCCCGACGACGTCCGAGAGCTCGCGGTCGTGGCACTCGCCCACCGCCTCGTGCTCGAACCGGAGGCCGAATTCGACGGCGTCACCGCGGTCGCCGTGGTGGGGCAGATCCTGCTCGACGTCGAGCCGCCGCGCGAGAACGGCACTGCGTGAGCTTCAGCACCGAGTCCCGTCTGACGCGCACCACGGCGGGCACCAGCACGTCGACGCGTACGTCGACGGTCACGCGATACGACCGCACACGACGAGGGCCCGTCCGCGGCGCCGTCTTCGGTGTCCGTCGTGCCGCTCGCACGACGCGTCGCGCGGCCCGCACGGCTGTCGCGTGGGTGCGCGAGACGGTCACGTCGGCCGGGATGCTGGTCGTCGTGGCGCTCGTGCTCTGCATCGCCGCCGGACTGCTCTTCGGGTGGGTCGAGGCATGGGCGGTGGCTGCGATCGCGCTCGTGCTGCTGATCGCGTGCGTCCCCTTCATCCTGGGGACCCACGACTATCGCATCGAGCTGACGCTCGACCGCGATCGCGTGGTCGCGGGGGCGGAGATCGGCGCGACGCTCGATGTGCGCAACAACAGCGAGCGCCTCTCGCTGCCGGGTATCGTCGACGTCCCCGTGGGGGAGGGGCTGGTCGAAGCACACGTTCCACTGCTGCGCCCCGCCGCCCACCACCGCGAGCAGCTCACGATCGCCGCGCACCGCCGCGGTGTCATCGACGTCGGACCCATGACCATCACCCGAGGCGACCCGATCGGCATCCTCCGACGCGAGCTGCGGTGGCCCGACGTCCAGCGCATCCATGTGCACCCTGTCACGGTTCCTCTGCCCAGCACGAGCGCGGGTCTGATCCGCGATCTCGAGGGAACGCCGAGCTCGACGCTGGTCGATGCCGACCTGTCGTTCCACGCGGTGCGCGAATACGTGGTGGGTGACTCGCAGCGGCACGTGCACTGGAAGTCGACCGCGAAGACCGGAAAGCTCATGGTGCGCCAGTACGAGGAGTCGCGTCATGCCCGCATCGCGATCATCCTCGACCTCGACACCGAGTCGTACGAGAGCGACGACGAGTTCGAGAACACGGTCAGCGCTGCCGCATCCCTGGCGCTTCAGGGCGTGCGCGACGGCCGCGATGTGCTCTTCTCGGTGAGCAACGAGATCCCCGAGCACAGCCGTGCCGAGGTGCTGTCGATCCGCACACTTCCCACTGTCACGCCCAAGGCGCTGCTCGACGCGACGTCGACCATCGACCCTGCCGACCGCGTGATGCGCCTCGAGGCGGTCGCCGCACTCACCGCGCAGTCCTACCCCGACCTGTCGATCGGGTTCCTGATGACGGGCTCGCGCATGCCGCTCGAGCGACTGCGTCATGCCGCGGTCAAGCTGCCGGCGGCGGTCGAGGCTGTCGCGGTGCGCAGCGAGCTGGGCGAGCAGCCCACGATGCGCACGGCACGCGAGCTCGCGGTGATGACCCTGGGCGCGCTGGGCGATCTTCCGCAGATGCTGGCTCGGGGAGCGCTGCGATGAGCGCGGCAGGCCCCCGGCGCGGCGTCGCAGGGTCGCGACGTTCGTTCGCGCTCTCGGCCCTGACTGTCTGGGCTCTCGGATACGTGCTGGTCGGCGTCGGCCTCGCGACGGCGGCCGCGTGGCCGGTCTACGAGGCCCCGCGCGCTCTGGCGGTCGGCCTGATCGGCGGACTGCTCGGCATGGCCGTCGCCGTGCTGACGCGGGTGCTCCGGTGGGGCATGCTGATCGGTTCTCTCGCGGCGGCCGGCACCTATCTGGTCGTCGCGGTTCCGCTCGCGATCCCCTCGGCACTCTCGTCGATCCCTGCTTTCCTCGGCGGACTCCGGGATGCCGTGCTCGGGATCGCACTCGGGTGGAAGCAGATGCTGACGCTGAACCCGCCGCTCGGCGAGTATCAGGCGGTGCTGATCCCGTTCCTCGTCGTGATGCTGTTCGGCACGTTCATCGCGACCCTCCTCGTGCTCGAGGGCGGTCGTCGCGCCACGATCGCGGTTCCCGTCGTGACCGCGATGAGCGTCTTCGGCATCGCCTTCGGGGTGAGCGGCACGACGGCTCCCGTCTCTGTGCTGGGCGTGGCGCTTCCGGCGCCGCGGGAATGGCTGATCGGCGTCGCGCTCTTCGTGACCTCTCTCGTCTGGCTGGTCGGTCGCTCGCGGCTGCAGCGTGCGCAGGCGCTGCGCACCGTCGCCGCGGCGAACATCTCGCGTCGGGCGACGCCTGTGTGGCTGACCATCCGGCGTCATCTGCTGTCGGCGGGGCTCGCCGTGGTCGCCCTGGTCGCCGGGTTCGCGGTCGCACCCGCAGCGGCCGGGTGGAGCGATCGCTCGGTTCTGCGCGACGAGGTCGAGCCCATGGTCGTCGTGCAGCAGCAGGCGAGCCCGCTCAGCGCCTACCGCTCGTGGTTCGCCGGCAGCACTCTCGACGACACTGTCGTGAAGATGGAGGGCGACCCCGGCGCGATCGAGCGCCTCCGGCTCGTCACCCTCGACTCGTACGACGGCGAGGACTTCCACATCGCCCCCGAGGACCGGTTCAGCAGATTGCCCCGCACGGCGATGCCGGGCGCCGGTCGCATGTCGCTCGAGATCACGATCGGCGACGCGTACCGCGGCATCTGGGTGCCGTCGCCCGCGGGTCTCGCCGAGGCGCCCGACTTCACCGGCGCGCGGGCGGATGCGCTCGCCGACGGCTTCCATGTGAACTCCGGCGGCGACACCGCGATCACCGTGGCAGAGGCGCCGGGCGGCGGAGAAGGGCTCGTCCCCGGTGACCGCTACACCGTGCTCGTGGACGCTCCCGGTGCCCCCGGCGAGGTCGCCGCGCTTCAGGGCTCCGCCTCTCACCTCGACACAGACCTGTATCCCGCGCTCACCGAGTGGGCCGAGATGCAGGAGCAGCCTCGCACGGGAGCCGGATACCTCGAGATCATCGATCGTCTGCGAGCGCGTGGCTACCTCAGCCATGCGCTCATCGACGACGACGCCGCGACGGGGTGGATCGCCTCGCTCGAGGAGTCCGAGGGATACGCGTTCGCGCCGAGCTATGCGGGGCACTCTGCCGCCCGCATCGAGGAGCTGTTCACCGACATGGTCGAGCAGGAGCGAAGGGCGGGGTCTGACGCCGCACCCGAGCTGCTGGTGTCCGCCGTCGGCGACGACGAGCAGTTCTCGGTGGCGGCTGCGCTGCTCGCCGAGCACTGGGGTCTCGAGTCCCGAGTCGTGATCGGGGCACGGCTCGCGGCGGCAGAAGAGGTTCCGGGCATTCCGGCCTGCACCGAGACCTGCACGGGCGCCAACATGAGCGCCTGGGTCGAGGTCAGGGGGTCCGGTGGAGAGTGGATGCCGGTCGACACCACGCCGCAGTACGCGATGCTGCCGAGCTCCATCACCGAGGGCGAGCAGCTGCCGGAGCACCCGACCGTGCCCGAGCAGCCGCGGTCCGAGGCGCTCGACCCGCCTCAGGCGCAGAGCGATTCGAACAACGACGCACCCCCGCTCGAGGCTCCGCAGTCGGAGGTGCTCGCCTTCCTGCTGCCGATCCTCAAGGCCGTGGGACTCAGCCTGCTAGCTCTCGCGCTGCTCGCTCTGCCGTTCCTGGTGCTGTTGTTCGCCAAGAGGCAGCGCGCCCGAACCCGCCGCACGGCGGAAGACCCCGAGGTGCGGCTGGCCGGAGCCTGGGAGGAGCTGGTCGACGTGTACGCCGATCACGACGTGGCGATGGACGCCGAGGGCACCCGAACCCAGCGCGCGCTGTCGACCGACCGCGAGGCCGCTGACCGCCTGGCGGTGCTCGTCGATCGCGCGGTCTTCGCCGAGCATCCTCCGACGAACGACGATGCGAGCGCCGCCTGGGCGATCGTGGATGCCGAGCGGGCTGAGCTGGCAGCATCCGGCAAGTGGTGGCACCGCATCGTCAGGCGTGTGCGGCCGACGTCGTTCATCGGACGCATGCGGGCTGCGAGCGGTGGAGGTTACGCCGGAGCCAGGCCCGCTCTCGCTACGCTCGGATTCACCGGGTCGTTCGGCGACCGGAAGAAGGGGAACTCATGATCGCACCCGTGGATAGCGGCTACGTGACGATGCTCGCCATCGTGGGAGGTGTCGGCGTGCTCGTCGGCCTCGCCGTCTACGTCTGGTACGCCTTGGCGCTGTCGCGTCTGTTCCCGCGCATCGACGGAGAGGGGTGGAAGGGCTGGGTGCCCGTCCTCAACGAGGCCGAGATCCTGGCGCGAGGCGGAGTTCCTGCGTGGTCGGTGGTCTTCTACTTCATCCCGATCGTGCAGCTGTACGGCATCTACCTCAAGGTCGTCGCGACGCACCGCATCAATCGGAGGTTCGGCAGGGGTGCCGGCATGACGGTGCTCGCCATCCTGCTGCCTCCGGTCTGGGCGACCATCCTCGCCTGGGGCACCCCGCCGCACCCCGAGGGCGAACGACTGGCCGCGCTGCAGCCTGGTCCTCGCCGCACCGCGCAGCCCGCTGCCGCGCCTGCCAGGGATGCGTCGGGGTACACGATCCCGTCGCTGGCTCCGCACACTCCGAGTCAGCCGGATGCCCCCGCGCTCGTGTTCCCCGACTACGCCGCGCCGACCCGTGCGAACGCGCCGTCTGACGCGCACGCCGGCGCCGTCGCGCCCGGCGCACCCTCGGATGCCGACGCCGTCGCTCCCTCTGCGTGGGGAGCGCCGCCGCAGAGACCGCAGTCGCCGGTCGGGCGCCCGCCGGTTCCCGGGGCTGCGCCTGTTCCCGGGGCCGCGCCTGTTCCCGGGGCTGCGCCCGCTCCTGGAGCGCCTCCCGTTCCCGGAGCACCGCCCGTTCCCGTCAACGGGCAGCCCCCGGCCGCCGGTGCGCCCGCTGCGTCGTTCGCGCCGCCCCAGCCTCCCGCTCCTGCCTACGGGCAGCAGCCTCCCGCTCCCGCCTACGGGCAGCAGCCTCCGGCACCGCAGTCTCCTGCGCCTGTGGCAGCACCTGCACCGCAGCCCCCTGCGCCTGCGACTCCTGCCGATCCGCACCCGACGACCGGGATCATGGCGGCAATGGGCGGCGACCCCGTGGCCGCGGGCACGCCGCAGCCCCCTGCGTCTCCGGCACCCGCCCCTGGCGACATCGCGGTGCAGCCGCCTGCGTCCCCGGCGCCCGCATCCGCGCCTGCGTCTCCGGCACCCGCATCCGCGTTTGCGGCCCCGTTCGGGACGTCGGGAGAGCACGCGCCTTCTTCGCCGCCCGTCGGAGAACCGCAGCGCGCGGTCCGACCCGCGCCGCCGTCGTTCCGCGACGGCGGGCACTCGGCCGAACAACCGCAGATGCCGACGATCCGTCCGGTCCCGTCATCCGCCGCAGATGTCCCTGCCGCCGCAGACGTCCCGGTCGCAGAGGCACCGCCCGCGCCCGCCGCTGATGCGCCTGATGCGCCTGCCGTGCCTGCCCCACAGTCTCAGGGGATGCCGTCGGGTGGGCTCGCGGCGGATGTCGACAAGACGGTCGTCACCCCGCGCCCGACGGACGACGTCGTCGTCGACGACCTCGACGCGACGGTCGTCGTCGCCCGCAGGCGCGGTGTGCGTCGCTCGCTGGTGCTCGACGACGGACGCAAGTTCTCGTTGTCGGGGGCGAGCGTCGTGATCGGACGCAACCCGATCGGCGAGCCGGGCGAGCAGCGGCTCGCGATCTCCGACACCACCCGCACGCTGTCGAAGACGCACGCTCGCCTCGTCGTGCACGACGACGAGTGGCGCCTCACCGATCTGCACGCCACGAACGGCGTCGTCGTGGTCGAGGAGAACGGCACCGAGACGCTGCTAGATCCGGGCGAGAGCGTGACCGGCAACGGCCGGTTCATCCTCGGCGAAGTGGGAATGCACGTGATGGCGGAGCGCGACTCGTGACGGTCTCGTCGGTCGTACTGAACGTCGCGTCCTTGACCGACACGGGGCTCAAACGCGCCGCGAACGAGGACTCCTTGCTCGTGGCATCCCCGGTCTTCCTCGTCGCAGACGGCATGGGCGGGCATGAGGCCGGCGACCGAGCGAGCGCCGCGGTGGTCGATGCGTTCGAGCCTCTTCGCGGGTCGGTGATCGAGGTCGCCGACATCGGCGACGCGCTGAGCCGAGCCTCGGCCGTCGTCGACGACATCTCCGCCGAGCACAAGCGCGGGGCGGGCACCACGGTGACGGGTGTCGCGCTCGTCGACCACGAAGGCGCACCGCACTGGCTCGTCTTCAACGTCGGCGACTCTCGCGTCTACCGGCACCACGCCAACGAGCTGACCCAGCTGACGATCGATCATTCGCTGGGGCAGGAGTTGGTGGATGCCGGTGAGCTCCGCGCAGAGGATCTCTCGTCGTTCTCGCAGCGCAACGTCATCACCAGGGCGATCGGGGCGCCGGACAGCACGGCCGACAGCTGGCTGCTGCCGGTGGTCGACGGTGAGCGGCTGCTGCTCTGCTCAGACGGCCTCAGCGGCGAGGTGAGCGACGAAGCGATCCGAGCCACCCTGACCATGAACGGGAGACCCGAGTCGGCCGCTGCGGCTCTCGTGAGCCGGGCGCTCAAAGCGGGTGGTCGCGACAACGTGTCGGTCGTCGTGATCGACGTGGTCTCGGGAGGAGCGAACACGCGTCCGGACGACAGCACGGCCGGTCGCGAGGCCGCATCCGCCTCTCTCACCGACTCGAGCCTCGAGGGCACGACGATCCCGGTCCGCGCCAGATGACCGACGACGAGTCCGAGGTCGACGAGACCGTCATGCTCACCCGTCGCGATCGGCGCCGGGGCGGGGTGGTCGTCGGTTCGCCAGCAGCGCCGAGCGAATCGGAGGCGGCTGTCGCGGACGGCGCAGCGGAGACCCACGATTCCACCGCGGCCGACGATTCTGAGGCGCCGGGCGATGTCGATGAGGCGACCGTCGTCGTCGACCGCCATCCGATCGCGGTCGACGAACCAGCCGGTGCCCTCGGGGAACCAGTGGATCCTCTCGGGGAACCAGTCGATCCTCTCGAGGAGGCGACCGTCGTCGTCGACCGGAGCCCGTCGAGGTCCGATTCGAGGTCGGATGTGCCGGACGGTGCTCGCGACGGGGAACGGGATCAGGAGCTCCCCGATGAGCCGACCGTGCTCGTCTCCCGGACTCCGCGCCGTGTGCGCAGGAAGCGATCGGAACGGCCCGAACAGGGCGACGCCGTCGGCGATCCCGCCCCCCTCACCGATCCCGTCACCGATCCCGTCACCGAGCCCGTCACCGATCCCAGTGCCGCAGCCGTCTCGTTCGAGGCGCCGACCGACGCTCCGGAGCCGGCGATCTACCGACCGCGTCCCGCGCCACTGGGCCCTTCCGCGCCGCCCGTGGTGATCGGCGCCGCCGCGCCCACCCGCGCGGTGGACCCGGAGCTGCCTTCGGTCACGAAGCAGGGACTGCGCTGGAGCGTGACCACCCTCTTCGCGTTCGCAGCGGCCTGTGTCGTCTCGGTCGCCGGACTGGTGGCACTGGGCTTCGTCGTCTTCGCCTGACACCCTCACCCGGATGGGCGCATCGCTCAGCGCCGAGGCTCTCCCACCGGCCGCTGGGCCGCCAGAGGGCCCTGGAGGGAGCGCGCCTTCCAATTGAGGATCAGGAGGGTTTCGAGAGCAGCGGAGAGCACCACGGCATAGACGAGAAGCACGGCCCATCCGTCGGAGCCCACGGCGGTGATGGCGGAGAAGACCATCGCGAAGACCACCACCAGCCCGACCAGCGCGATCAGGCGGTCCGTCGCCGCGCTCATCTCTGTGTGCCCGCCTCTCGCAGCGAGAACGAAGGCCCGAACCGCGGCGACGAGGAACGCGGCGCTGAGCAGCAGGTTGCTGGGGAGTGAGACCATCCCCGGCGCCGCTGTCTCCTTCCAGAGGTCGAGGGTCAGCAGCACGCCGATGAGACTGACGACCACCAGGATCGCCGCGACGATACCGCGCAGACGCGCGGAACGACGAACTCGGTCAGGCGGAGAACTCGTGGAAGACGTCATGCGA
The DNA here is from genome assembly GCF_000834175.1 of Microbacterium sp. MEJ108Y. Classification (NCBI taxonomy): domain Bacteria; kingdom Bacillati; phylum Actinomycetota; class Actinomycetes; order Micrococcales; family Microbacteriaceae; genus Microbacterium; species Microbacterium sp. MEJ108Y. The sequence goes on from NZ_JXQX01000041.1 coordinate 18,794, forward strand.
TTCTCCTCTGCGGAACAGCTCGCCTCAGCTGGCTGCGAAGTCGGGCCATCCGGTCGCCTTCGCGGCGACGCCCGCGATCTGGCTCTTGGCCGAGTCGATGGCGTTGTCGAGCTGCACGTTGGCGCTGGCGATCTGGATCAGCGCCGCGGCGAGCGCGCCGACCATCGCAAGGATCCCGGCGGGTGCCGCGATCAGCGTCGCGAGAGCAGCGATGCCGGAGATGAGTCCGGCGACCAACGTTCCCAGCGTGGTCCACATCAGCGTCGTGAAGGTGTCGAGGCCGCCGGCCAGCTTCTCGAGTCCGCCCGCCACCGGGTTCACGATGGCGGATTCGAAGTCCGAGAGAGTCGTCCGCTGTGCGGCGGTGGTCTGCTCGTAGCGCTCAGCGCCCTTTCCGCCCCACTCCTCGTCGGTCTGCAGAGCGGAAGGATCGATCTGATCCTTCGCGTTCGAGAGCGGCGTGGCGAGGTCCGAGCGCCAGGTGCCGGCAAGGGCGCGGATCTGCTCACGGTAGCCGGGGCGCTCGTACGGGGCGGAGATGACATCCCAGAACTCGCCGAGACGCTCGGTGAGCCAGTTCCAGGCGTCCAACAGGCGGTCGGCCGCCCATTGCAGCCAATCCCAGACGTTCGAGAGAAGGTTGTTGACGTTGTTCCGTGCCTCTTCGATTCGCTGCTCGATGTCTTCGACCAGCTGACCCCAATCGGGGGTTCCCGAACCACTCACAGGGATGGACATTGACGCCTCCAGACGTTGCGGTCGACCCGCAGGTTCATTCGGACTTGGTTCACAGCTGCACGTCCCATGCGCCGTTGATCGTGCTGACCGTCTCGTCTTCGCGAGCGATGAACAGGTCGCGTACTTCGCGGAGGACCTGAGCGCCGTCAGCCGCTGCGGACGATCCGTCCGCAAGATATGTCGATACCGCGTCGACGATCTCGGTGTACTGAGCGTAGAGCTCGTCACCCTTCCAGCAGAACGCCGCATCCGAGGAACGCATCGATCCCGTGGCGGATGCTGCTGTCGAGAGCGTCGCCGAGACGCCATCCCACACCGTCGCATCGCTGCTGAGAGCTTCGGATGCGACCCTGATCTCTTCCGGTGAGAGCATCGTCTCAGCCTCCCCTTGTCAGCATTCTGATCATCTCGACCGGATCGGCCATTCCCTCGGCGTACTGCGCGAGCGGAGTGCCCTCGAAGGGGAGTGCCGGCGTCGCCGCGGCGACGGAGGTCTGGGCCTTCGAGAGAGCGGAGCGGATCGCGTCGGTGACGTCTCGGCCGTCGGCGGTGCGCAGCCAGGTCTCGTCGAGTCGGAGCCCCACGATCGTGCCCCTGCTGTCGAGATCGACCTGAGCGTTGCCGCCGCTGTCTTCGCCGCCGTGCACCTGAGCGGCGCGCTCGCTGAGCTGAGACAGGGTCGAGTTCAACTCCTTCGAGAATGTCTCGATGAATCGATTGACGTTGCGGTGGAAGACGTCGCCATCCGCAGACTCCACGAGCTCGTTGATCTCGTTCGCGGCGATGGCGGGCGAGGGCGCGGGCGGCGCCGCGACCTCGGGAGCGTCGTTGCTGAAGCTGGCTCCCCACGCGTGAAGACGAGCGAGGAGCACCGTGTTCACGGTCTCGAGAATGACGCCGGACAACTCTTCTGGGCGGATGGATGCGCGCCAGAAGGTGCCGATCGTGATCTCGATCGACGGATCGTCGAACCGGACGGAGACCTGTCCGGTCGGATCCTCGGCGGTCTCGGAGCCGGTCTGCTCGAGTGCCTCGCGCATCTGGACTGTCTTCTTCATGAGCTGATCGTGCAGCTCGTAGATCGCGTCGTTGTCGTGAGCCATGCAGTTTCCCCCCCCGGGTGAGCGTCGTCCGACGGTCCCACCGTACATGATCCGACTGCCCCCGCCCTAGGGCCTCGAGCGCGTCGCTCGGTTCAGAGAGATCTGCCCGTATCGGCGGAGCCCGGCCCGGGCACGTTGAGCAGCCCGCCCTCGCGTTCGATCTCCACTGGATCCACGGCAGGCTGCTCTCTGCGGCGGCGCAGCACGATGAGGATGCCGAGCACACCGAGAAGGGTCGCTCCGCCGATGGTCGTGAAGAGTGCGGCCTCCCGTGTGAGCAGGAACGGCGATGCGCCGTGGTCGGGATTCACGGCGGCGGCAGGCGGGCGCGCCGCGCTCTCGCTGGTGTCGAAGTAGGGGCTCACCGGCCCTCGCGTCGTCTCGTCCGGGAGCAGCTCGATGGCCGCGAACGGCTGGATGAATCCCCATCCGTTGACGTCGTCACGGTTGTCGGCGTCGTCTCGCAGGGCCGTGGCGGTGAGCCGGTATGCCCATCCGGCCGGTGGATCCTCGGGGTGCGCCTCGGCCACCAGAGCCGCGGCCGCGCTGGCGTATCCGGTCGCGAAACTCGATGCGGGGGCGTCGGCGGCGAAGATGCAGTCTCCACCGCCCAGCGCCGCGCTCAGCACATTCATCCCGGGAGCCGTCACGCCGACCTGCGGGCCATGGATCGATGCATCGTTCGCGCGGCCGCTGGCGTCGGCGGCGCTGACTCCGAGCACCTGCTCGTACCCTGCGGGGTAGCGAGCGCCGTCTTTCGCATCGGGGTCCGATGCCCTGTTGCCGCCGCTCGCCACGACCAGGGCTCCGACGGCTGACGCGTGCTCCACCGCCGCACGGAGGTCGGGGGAGTCGGTCTCCTGCGAGATCGAGACGTTGATGATGTCGGCGCCGTTGTCGGCCGCCCAGTGGATGCCGTCCGCGATGCGCTGCGACGTCGGTCCGAAGCCCTTGTCCTTGTCCTGCTGCTGGTTGCTGCGGAAGACCCGCACCGAGAGCAGACGGGCGTCCGGCGCGAGCCCGACGACCCCGGAACCGTCGACCGGCTGTGCCGCGATCTGGCCGGCGATGGCGGTGCCGTGCCCGGTGGTGTCACTCAGACCATCGGCGCGCTCGCCGTCGCCGACGAGATCCACACCGCCGATCACGACTCCGGCGAGATGCGGATTTCCCGCATCGATGCCCGAGTCGACGACGGCGACGACGACTCCTCTGCCTGTGGCGACGCGGTTGGCGTCTTCGGCGCCGAGCAGAGCGAGGGCCGGTGGGGCCTCGGGTGTGAACACCACGGTGCCCGGGGTGCAGGCCTCTCCGGCAGTCGCTGCGGGCACGGTCGAGCCGAGCGTGGCCGCCGATGCCGGCGCACTCGTCAAGACGGCGCCGAGCGCGATCGCGCCCACCAGGAGGGCGGGAAGGGCGGTTCTGCGTCGACGCATCACTTCGTCCCTGAGCCGGGCGACTCTCTGGCGGCTTCGGAGGTCAGTGCAGGGCCGGCGGCGAAGAACTCGATCCACGCGTCGGACACACGCCCGACGTCGTCGGGGGAGTAGCCGAGCTGAGCGATGGGGCCGCTCGCCGCGTCCTCCGCGCTCTGTTCCGCGGCGGCACCGGGGATCGCGAACGCGGTGCCTGATTCGTCGATGAGCACGGCCAGGCCCGCCGCGTCGTCAGACGCTCCGCTCACTTCGACGAGGGCGCCGCCGCCGACCGAGACGTCGACGCCGGAGCGCTCTTCCGGCAGCTCGGTCGTGGTCGCTCCGAGCACGGTGCGAGCATCATCGGTGACCATCGCGCACGGTGTCTCGCCCGCAGCGAGCGTCGTCAGCGGGAGAGTCGGCCAGTCCTCACCGCCGATGAACGGACGTGTCTCCACGTCTGCGATCTCCGCGGGAGACACCTCCTGCTCGGCGCCGGCCTCCTGCCCGCTGCCGAGAAGGTAGAGCTGGTAGGCGAGCGGGCTGAGGCGAGCGATCTCGCCGGTCGCGAGCGCCACATAGCGCTCCTCCGCGGGGCTGCCCTGCGTGTGCACGATCGTCCCCGCCGTCAGATCGGTGCCGGGAACCGAGGCTCCCATCGCGTTGAGACTGATCGGCTCGAGATCCTCGCCCGACTCGAAGAGATTGAGCCAACGCCCGTCGACCTCGAGGATGTCGGCGGTGCCGAGTCCGACGGCGCGGAGCACGGCGTTGGCGTCGTCCGACGGAACGGCGTATCGGAGACCGTCGGCGATCACGAACAGCTCGTCGCCGCGCTGGACGACGGCGCCGGTCCCGGTGGAGATCTCGGCGATCGGCGTGCTCGACAGCGAGACAGACGCACCAGCGGTGTCGTCGATGCAGGCCGTCCACGACGAGTTGATCAGGGCGCTCGGGGCCGGCAGGTCGTCCGGTGCGCCGAGGATGCCGATCGAGGGGCCGACCGGGATGCCGTCGAGTGCGGCCTGATCCGTGCGCACGACCTTGAACTCGCCGGCAGGGATCAGCAGTCGTGCGCTCGCCGTGTTGATCACCGGGTACAGCGTTCCCTCGACCGAGACGTAGCGGGCCCCGGTGTCGGTGGCGACGATCAGACGGTTGTTCTGCCAGTCGCCCGGGAGTCCAGGCTGCATGATCCCCCAGAACACCCCGACGAGGATGACGCCGATCGTGAGCGCGACTCCGGCGACGACCGCGCGCAGCGGCTTCGCGGGGTCGAGCTCTTTGCCCCCGGGGGCTCCACCGGTGAACGCCGAGAGCAGTCGTCGCCTGCTGAAGCCCTGGGCCTCGATCAGATCCTTCTTGGTCGCCATGGGTCAGACGAGCCCGGCCGTCGTGACGCCGAGCGGCAGCAGCAGCGCGAGGGCGATGACCTCGACCGTGTCGCCGAGCCTCGTGAGCCGCAGACGCGCCTTCGGCGTCAGCAGCGTGAGCCCGACCAGGATCACGGTGGCGACGACGAGGATGAGGAGCATCCAGGTGCGGACGTCGGGCAGGGCCAGTGCCACCGTGACACCGGTGACGGCGAGCCCGATCGCGCCGATCGCCATCAGCACGAGCACGCCGAGGCGGGCGTAGATCTGCCGAGACTGGAACATCATCCCGACGAACGCGAGCACGCACAGCAGGGCGCCGAAGACGCCGCTCGCAGCGACCAACGGCGTCGCCGTCAGGGCCGCGAGGCCCAGAGCTGCACGGAGTGCGATCAGGGTGCGCGTCCCTGCCGCTGCGCGACGCTTGACCTCGTCCGCGTCGATCGGCTCCGGCGCCGCGAACATGTCGGCGTCGCTCTGCGGCGAGATGACCCGGATGCGCGTGGAGCTGAGCGCGAGCCACGGGATGCCGTTCGCGAGCAGTGCGGTGGTCGCGAGCATGATCGCGTAGGGCGCGAGTGCGTCGCCGAAGATCGCGGCCGTGGTCGCGGTGATGCCGATCGAGGCGCCGAGTGCGATGGGCACGAGATGGATCTCGGGCTTCTCCTGGGTCACGGCGAGGCCGAGGCCGCCGACGATGACGAGGCCCAGTCCCATCGCGGCGAGCGGCCAGCCCCAGATGCTCTGCACCGGAACGGCGAGGTAGCCCGCGAGTCCGCCGTAGGCCGCGGCGGTGAGTCCGAGCGCGTGCCCGGCTTCGGGCTGACGGAGGCGCATGAGCACGGCGGCCGCGACGCTGAGGACGACCGCCCCCGACGCCGCGATGATCGCGGGCAGAAGGGAGGTGGGCGGGGTCGCGACGAGCAGGAGCGCGCAGAGGGCGAGGAAGGTGAGGCTGACGAAGAGGGCGGTGCGCGAACTGTCTGCCGGCGTCCAGGAGCCGTGCTGCTCGGCCGTGGCGTCGATCACCGCTTCGACGACGTCGTCGTACACACGCGGCTCCTGCATCAGGCCGCCCCGCACGAGCGTCAGCAGCTCCCCGTCGTGCACGCCCTGCGCTGCGGCTCCGCGTGCGGGGTCGAGGGGTGTGCCGTCGGCTCGCTGCAGCGAGTAGCCGCCATGGGTGAGCGTCGGGTCGAGCACGCCGAGACTCCGAGCGAAGCCGGGGATGATCTCGACGAGCGGGATCTGCGATGGCACGCCGACATCAAGCCGGCGGTCGTCGCTGACGACGGAAAGCCGCAGCACGGTGCCTGCCGTTGCGCTCTGAGTCATGGAACGATGCCCCCTCCATGGTGTGCAACCGAGCGGGAGGAGACCCGTGGCTGCGCATTCCGCCTTTCACCCTAGTTGAGGCGTGCGGCAACGCGTAGTCGCGAGGCGGGACGATTTCTCCATCGAACGCACGAATGCTGTGCGGATACAGCTGGTGTTATGGCGCATCCCGCCGATGTGATCTAGCCTGGCTCCTGAAACGAATCGTGGGGGGTTGTTTCGAAGTCGTCCCAACACAGGGATGCGCTCCCCCGCACGTGTGTCCGTGAGGACCGGAGGGAGTGAGTTATGGCTGATGTCATCTCCGCAGAAGAAGGGGCTCTGCGCCGCGGAGCCCAGGCGGTGCGGGAGACCAAGTCCGGGATCGACCAGCAGACCAAGAAGGTCCGCAGCGAGATCGAGCAGCTGCGCGGCTTCTGGACGGGTGCGGCTGCCGCATCGTTCACGACGCTGATGTCCCGCTGGGACGAGCAGGCTCGTCAGCTGAACGAGGTCCTCGTGACGCTCGAGGATGCCCTCGCAGGCACCGAGCGCGACCAGGCCGCAACCGAAGAAGCTCACCAGCAGACCATCTCGGGCCTCGGCTCGATGATGGGTTCCTGAGCGACGACCACAGAGATTTCAAGGAGAACATGATGCAGTCGATGTCAGTTCGCCCGGAGCAGGTCAACGCTCTGGCAGCGCAGATCCGCAGCGGGTCGCAGGGTATCCGTTCAGAGCTCGACCGTCTCGAGTCCGAGGTCGGCAAGCTGCGTGCGGCGTGGGATGGTTCCGCGCAGCAGGCCTACGACCAGGCTCAGGCCAAGTGGAACCGTTCGCTGAGTGAGATGCAGCAGCTTCTCACGCAGATCGCGGGCAAGACCGAGGAGATCTCGGGCCAGTACGTCCAGACCGACAAGTCGGCCGCCGGGCGCTTCGGAGCCTGATCTCCGGCGCGGGCCCGACGCAGAGATGCGCCGGGCCCGCGCCGTCTGCTGTGCTGTTCGGCGATCGAGTCGGAGGGCGCAGCAGATGTCACGGGAATCGCCGTAGTCAACAGGGAGGGGTTGTCGATGGCCATCGCATTCGACTTCGAGCAGATCTTCGCCGAGCTGAAGCGCATCGAGCGCGACATGCAGCAGTTCCCTGCCGCATCCGAGGTGGCCGTGTCTGAGGGCGGGTCATCGAAGGCCACCGCCGAGTTCCGGGTGGCCGTCACTCAGGTCGCCCAGGGCATGGGTGCCGTCACGGAGAACTCGATCGCCGCTCTCAACGACGCCAACCAGGCGATCCGACAGGCGGTCACGGAGATCGCAGAGCAGGATGCCGCGCTCGCGGATGAGGCGAAACTGATCCTGACCCTGCTCGACTCCGCCGGCCAGCAGACGCCGGCCGGGCAGCAGCCGGTCGGCGGCCAGACGGATGCCGCCGCCGAGGAGCCTGAGGAGATGGACTACTGATGACCCGAGTGCGGCGGTCGATCGCTGCAGTGATCGGCGTGGTCGCGCTGAGCATCGTGGTCGCGGTCCCGGCTGCCGCCGCCACAGACGCGTCGGAAGGCGGGCTCTGGTATTTCACTCGAGGCAAGGTGCAGGCGGCGATCGATGCGGGTTTCGACGGGTCCGGAGTCACGATCGCTGTGGTCGACACGCAGGTGAATCCTGACGCGCCGGGCCTCCGAGGGGCTGACCTCGAGGTGCGCGAGGAGTCATATTGCTTCGATGCCTCCGGTGAGAGGTACGACGCGGTGTCGTCCGATTACATCGCTGCGAACCATGGCACGAATGTGACGTCGATGATCCTGGGCACCGGCGAAGCCGTCGGCGGGACGCCGATCAGGGGCGTGGCGCCCGGCGCGAAGGTGCTCTACTACAACTCGATGGTCACCTCGAGTGCGCCCCAGGGCAACGACGTCGATTCGACATGCCTTCAGGAGAACGGCGAGTTGATCGGCGACGGCGACACCCGGGAAGAGAGGAACCTCGCGTCGGGCCTGGCCCAGGCGATCTCGGACGCCGTTGACGACGGCGCCGACATCATCTCCGTCTCGCTGGGCGGTCTCGTCGACGCGTCGTATGCGGTGGCCAAGGCGCACGCGGCCGGTGTGGTCGTGCTCGGGTCTCTCCCGAACGTCGGCGGAGTGGGCGACTGGCCGTCGAGCTACAACGGGGTGATCGCGGTTCAGGCGTTCGGTCCTGACGGGCAGATCCAGTACTCGACGTACGACCCGGCGCTCGCAGAGCCGTCGCCCAATCTGAGCGACGACGTGATCATCGCATCGCCCGGACTCGACGTCATCGCGCAGGGGACCGCTGATTCCTGGGACGCACAGCAGCTGCGGTCAGGCACGTCGTTCGCTGCCCCGATCGCCGCGGGCTTCCTGGCTGTGGTGAAGCAGAAATATCCGGATGCCACCTCGAATCAGCTCATCCAGAGCCTGATCCACAACACGGGCACAAAGGGCGAACACGAGCCGAAGTGGGACAACAGCGGTGGGTACGGAGCGATCTCGCTCACGGGGATGCTCGCGGTCGACCCGACCAAGTATCCGGATGTGAATCCGCTCTTCGACGCGGAGAACGAGGACGCTCTTCCCAATCAGGCCACCGTGGACGAGGAAGCCCGGTTGCTCGAGGCGGAAGCCACCTCGCAGCCGACGAGCGATCCGGCCGGCGGGGCGTCGTCGGAGGGCGTCGACGCGATGCCGTTCCTGGTCGGCGGGGGAGTCGTGATCGCGATTCTCGTCATCGGCGGCGTGGTGCTCGCCGTGGTCCTGACGAGATCGTCTCGGCGACAGACGACACAACAAGGGGGAGACCATCGTGAGTAGTCAAGGGGCAGGGCCCTACGAGACCGAGCTCGAACGGATCCGGGGGCTCGAGGACTGGCGGATTCCGAAGGCGGCGTCGTTGCGGACGGCACTCACTACGCTGGACCGCGCATTGGGCACTGTGCTCGAGTCGGCGGCGTGGGAGGGAAGCTCTGCAGAGGCTGCGCGGAGCGCGCTGGCTCGGCTGCAGCAGAACTTCCGGATGATCGAGACGTACGTGGGGCATCTCACCGAGACGATCGAACACGCCAACACCTACCGCCGCAACGCCGCGGCCGCGGAGCTCCCGTCAGCCACCGTCGATCCGTTCTGGGCGAACGCGGCCAAGGTGGGATCCGTCGTCGTGCACCCGGTGCTCGGCCCGCTCGCCGCCGACAAGGCCCTCGATGTGATCGGCGGGTTCCTCGGCAACCAGCGTGAGGAGGAAGCGAAGAAGATCGTCGATCAGATCGAGAGGGACCTCTCGCCGTCGGCGAAGTCGCTCACAAAGGCATCCTCGACGTTGGCGGATTTCGATCCGCGCGTCGCAGTACCCACCCCGCCTGAGAAGCCGGTCGACCCAGGGACGGGCATCGATGGTCCGCAGATCACCTATCCCGGAGGAGGGTCGTCGCCTTCGGGTCCCGGGGCCGGCGGCGGCGGGCAGCAGCCCTCGACGCCGACGTTCCCGACGCACCCCGGCGGCGGGGGTGGAAGCGGCGGCCTCAACCCCGGCGGCTGGGAGCCGACGTATCCCGGCGGCTGGGAGCCGACGTACCCCGGCGGTGGGGAGCCGACGTATCCCGGCGGCTGGGAGCCGACCTATCCCGGTGGGGTGGAAGGCGTCGACCCCGACGGCTCGGGCAGCGGAGACGGCGACCCTTCGGTCGATCACCCCGGCGGCGGGGTGCTCCCCGGGGCGCCCATCGGCACGGGTGGTGGCGGTTACCCCGGTGGGGCCGGCGGCCCTGGTTCTGGTGCGTCCCCGGGCGGTTCGCTTCCTGGGGCGTTCCTGCCCGGTGGCGGTGGCGGCCTGGGTGGCGTCGTCGGAGGGGGTGCGGGAGCGGCGGCGATCGCCGCCAGCTCGAAGATCGCCAGTGTCGGCAGCATGGGAGGAATCGGCGGCTCGGCATCCGGCGCAGGGCTCAAGTCGGGCGGCGGGCTCCTCGGCAACTCCGCGTCCGGCGCTGCCGGCGGAACGGCCGCGGGCGGCACTGCTCGCGGTGGCGTCGGTGGCGTGGGTGGCGTGGGTGGCGTGGGCGGCGCGGGCGGCCCCGGTTCTGCGTCGGGCTCGGCCGGTGCCGGTTCGTCCGGTGCGGCCGGTGGTCGCCCCGGCATGGGCATGATGGGCGCCGGCGGAGCCGACGAGGAGGACAAGGCGAAGCGCTCCGGACTCGGAGGCCCGATCGCCCCCAAGCTCGAAGATGAAGAGGAGCGTGGTCCGCGTGCGAAGAGCGCGCAGGCCGGCTCCCGTGACGAGCACACAGACTGATCCACGGGGCGGCGGAGAGCGTGGGCGGCGGATGCCGTGCACGCCCTCGGCATCAGGGTGATCAGTGGTCGGATGGGCCGCGGCGAGAGCCGCACACGGTCGATAGGGTTCAGGTATGTCAGTCGAAACGGTAGAGCGGCGTCGGATCGTTCTTCAGAGCGAGGATCGTCGATTCGATCTCTCGCTTCCGTTCGACGAGACCCTCGACGACGCACTCATCCTCAGCGGACTGTCCACGGCTGATCGATTCGTGACGATCGGTCCCGGCGGGTTCGAGATCCCCGGGGACACCGAGTGCGAAGACCTCGTCGATGGCGGTCTCTATGCGCTCATCGACCGCACGGCGCTGGCGCCGCAGGCCCGACCTGCGGTGACGAACGAACGGGCGTCACGCGCAGACCACGGTGCTCGATGGTGGATGCTCGCGGTCAGCGGGCTGCTGCTCGTCGCCGTCTTCGCACAGGGGGCCGGAGATCCGCTGCTCAGACTCCTGATCGGTCTCTTCCTCGTGGTCGGTGCCGTCAGCGGAGCGGTCGCATGGTCGCGCCGGGATTCGGCGGCAGGGGTGCGCGGCATCCTCGGGGTCCTCGCCCCGGTCCTCCTCTCGTTCGCCGCGGGCGCTCTCCTGATCCCGGCGGAACTCGACGCGAGCGCGCACCTCTCCGCCGCCGCAGGTCTTCTCGCCGCCGGAATCACCACGGCGGTCATCGCCGTCTCTGCCCGAGCGCGTCCGATGCGGGCGGCCGCCGGAACCGCGACCGTGCTCCTCGTCGGCGTCGCCGCGGTCTGGGGGCTCGCGTTGCTGCTGCGCTGGGGACCGGCCGAGGCCGCCGCCATCTCGCTCGGACTCGTGCCGCTCGGACTGCGCGCTCTGCCGAGCAGCCTGGTGAACCTCCCTGAGGGGTACTTCATCGACTACAAGCACTTCATGACCAGTCGCTGGACGGTCCGCGGAGCCATCCCCGAGTCCGTCGGTCTCCTGCGACCCGAGCGCATCATCGCCGTCGTCGACGATTCCTCGGCACGACTCATCGCCGGAACCGCCGTGCTCAGCATCGTCGCCGCTCTGATGACCCCCCTCGCGTTCCTGCGTCCGTGGCCGGACGACCCCTTCGTGATCTCCGGAGGCATCGCACTTCTCGTCTGCGTCGGCCTCGCGCTGCTGCTGACACCCCGGCACACGACCTCGCGCATCCTCCGCTGGCTTCCCCGTGCGGCCGCCGCCGTCGTGTTCCTGGTCGCCGGTCTGCAGGCATCCGCCGCGATGGGCGACGGCTTCCAGGTGCTCGGTGCCCTTGTGCTGTTCGCTGTCGGTCTCACCGCGGTCGCGGTCATCATCCCCATCTCGCGCGGCGCGAGCTCGCTCGTCTGGTCGCGCTTCGGAGACGCCTTCGAATGGCTCGCCGTCGCGCTCGCCCTCCCCGCGGCGCTCCTCTACGCGAATGCGCTGTCCCTCCTTCGTGGAATGATGGCGGGATGATCGGGAACGGCGAACCACAGCCCTGGCCGGGCGGTGGCACCATCCCACCCGTGCATCCGGGACCCGGCCAGCCTGGTGAGATCCCCGCGCTGCCGCCGGCGTTGATCGCGGCTCCGCCCGGAGTCGACGGCGCACCGCTGCGGTCGGGATCCACGCCTCCCGCACCGACGCCGATCGTCTCGACACGCGCCAGGACGAGACGCCCCTCTGACGGGCTCGGCCCGGCTTTCGTCGGCGCGCCGGCGGGGACCGGAGCGCGGATCGCCGCCTTCACACTCGATGCCGCGGCAGTGATCCTCAGCGCGGCGATCGTGCTCATCACCACCCGCAGCATGCTGCTCGCAGGGCTCACGGCCGCCGAGCTCGCGATCTTCCTCTGCGTGCTCGAAGCGCGCACCGGACTCACCCTCGGCAACGCCGTGCTTCGTCTGCGCGCCGCCCGCGGCGACCGGCCCTACTCGCCGGGCGTCGGGCGCCAGTTCGTGCGCGCGATCATCACGGGCGCCGGTTTCCTGGTGGCGGTCGGCAGCTGGGTCGTCGTCGCGTCGAGCGCGTGGGATCGCGGTGGTCGCCGTCAGTCCTGGGCCGATCGCGTCGCCGGCACCGTCGTGGTCTCGGTCCCGCCTCGTGCCGCCGCGGACGCACAGCAGAAGGTCTCCGTCGCCGAGGCCGCCGCCCCTCTGGCGCCTCCGCAGGTCGTGCCTCTGGGCGCACACCCGTCCGTCATCGACGAGGACTCCGAGCCGACCGACTCTCGCGCGGCCTCGCACCGCACCGAGACGCCCGCACCCGTGTCGCAGGGGGACAACAGGCCGCTCTTCACCGTCGCCCCGGCCGCAGCACAGCAGTCCGATCCCGCCGCCCAGGCATCCGAGTCCGGAGCGCTGCTCCTGATCTTCGACACCGGGCAGCGCGTGCAGCTCGGGCTGCCGCTCGCGGCGAACCTCGGACGCGCACCTGCGGCGAGTGTGCACGACGACCGACTCGTGATCGTGACCGACCCCGACTCTTCGGTGTCGAAGACGCACCTGCGCCTCGAGCACTCGCGCGGCCGCACCTGGGTCACCGATTTCGGATCCACCAACGGCTCCGACATCCGATCCGACGACGGGCAGACGACCGAGCTCGTCGCCGGTGAGCGCGTCCTGCTCGACGACGCGGATCGCGTCAGGATCGGCAACCGCAGCTTCACCATCAGCCTCCTGCTGGCCACGGACAGCAGCGCCGGAGAGAGAGCATGACAGGACCCCGTCTCGCGCCGCCCCGCGTCCCCTCCGGAAAGCTCCCCGTTCAGGCGCCCCCTGAGCTTCAGCCCAATGACGGCGGCATGGGGATCCTCGGATCCCTGCTGCCGATGCTGGGCAGTGTGGGTGCGATCGTCATGGTCACGATGTCGAACCAGTCGGTGACGGGTCTGCTCACCGGCGGCATGTTCCTGCTGTCGTCGCTCGGGTTCGTCGCGGTGAACGGCTGGCGTCAGCGATCGCAGCGTCAGGCTGCGACTCTCGGCGAGCGTCGGGAGTACCTCGCGTACCTGACCGAGCTGCGCCAGACAGTGAGGGTCGCGGCGCGGCAGCAGCGCCGCGCGGCGAACTGGCACCTTCCTGCGCCTTCGGCCCTGCCCTACATCGCCGAAGAGCGCACGAGGGTGTGGGAGCGCGGCGTGAACGACCCCGATTTCCTCTCCGTGCGCGTCGGCACGAGCGACCAGCCGCTGTGCATCTCGCTCGAGGCGCCCGAGCTGCCCCCGCTCGCGCAGCTCGACCCGGTCGCCGCATCGGCCGCGCATCGCTTCATGCTGACGCACGAGATCCAGAAGAACCTCTCGCTCGGCATCACGCTGCGCGACTACGCCCGTGTCGAGATCACGGGAGACGAGACCGAATCCCGCGGCCTCGCGCGCGCCATGCTGCTGCACCTCGCGACCATGCACGACCCAGACACGGTGCAGATCGTGATCGCCGCTGACGCGGCCGTGCTGCCCCAGTGGGAATGGGCCAAGTGGATGCCGCACACGCATTCGCGCACGGTCAGGGACGGTCTCGGCGCCGCACGCATGATCGGCTCTCAGCTGTCAGAGCTCGAGGACATGCTCCCCGCCGAGGTGCGCGAGCGGCCGCGTTTCGCCCGCGACGGCTCCGGCGTCAAGGCGCCGCACATCGTGATCCTGACGGATGGCATCACCACCTCGTTCAACGACGTGCTGGCGAGCGGCGACGGCGTGCAGGGGGTGACCGTGATCGACCTCCCCTCCCGGTGGGGCGATCTCGACGACCCGAACGCCCTGCGCATCGCGTTCGCGCCGGGCGACAAGGGCAGCCGAGCCGAGCTCGTCAGTCTGCAGGTGCCTGCTCGCCCCTTCGAGGCCGACGCGATCAGCATCGTCGAAGCCGAGGCGACCGCCCGGCGACTCATCGCCCTCTACTCGGGCGGCACGACGATCACGAAGAAGAAGAGCGCGACCGATCAGGCCGAGCTCGTCGAGCTGCTCGGCCTCCCCGACGTCCGTGATCTCGATCTCGATGCGGCCTGGTCGCCGCGTCTCGAGCGGGATCGGCTGCGTGTGCCCATCGGGCAGACGGAAGACGGCAGCCCGCTGATCCTCGACATCAAAGAGTCGGCTCAGCAGGGCATGGGCCCGCACGGCCTCATCATCGGTGCGACCGGTTCGGGAAAGTCCGAGGTCCTCCGCACGCTCGTGCTCGCGCTCGCGATGACCCACTCGCCCGAGCAGCTCAACTTCGTGCTCGTCGACTTCAAGGGTGGAGCCACCTTCGCAGGCATGGCCGACATGCCGCACGTGTCGGCGATCATCACGAACCTCGGCGAGGAGATCTCGCTGGTCGACCGCATGCAGGATGCGCTGCAGGGTGAGATGGTTCGGCGTCAGGAACTGCTCCGGGCGACCGGACCCTTCGCCAACGTCGCCGACTACGAGAAGGCCCGTCGTGGCGGCCGCACCGACCTCGCGCCGCTTCCTGCGCTGCTCATCGTCGCCGACGAGTTCTCGGAGCTGCTGTCGGCGAAGCCCGAGTTCGTCGACACCTTCGTGAACATCGGCCGACTCGGCCGTTCGCTGCAGGTGCACCTGCTGCTCTCGTCGCAGCGTCTGGAAGAGGGCAAGCTCCGCGGACTCGACACCCACCTGTCGTACCGCATCGGTCTGCGCACCTTCTCCGCCGCCGAATCGCGCACCGTCCTCGGAGTCCCCGACGCCTATCACCTGCCCACGCAGCCCGGCGCCGGAATCCTGAAGTCCGACACCGAGACCATGACGCAGTTCCGTGCCGCCTACGTGTCAGGACCCCCGCCCCGCCGTCGGCGCCGTGCGGCATCCGGTTCTGCGCAGAGCACGGGCTCGACCGCGGTCGAGCTCTTCACCGCGGCGCCGGTGTGGCGAGCCGAGACGACGGTCGAGGAGCCCGAGGTCGTCGTCGACGCCGAGCCCGAAGAGAAGCGCAACAGCTTCGAGATCGCCGTCGAGATGATGAGCGGACGAGGGCCGGCGGCCCACCAGGTGTGGCTGCCGCCGCTCGAGACCCCTGCCACCCTCGATCAGCTGTTCGGCGATCTCGTCGAAGACCCCGCCCTCGGACTCATCTCGCCGCGGTGGAGAGGTGCTGGGGCGCTCACCGTGCCGCTCGGAATCGTCGATGTGCCGCTCGAGCAGCGGCGCGAGAATCTCGCGATCTCGCTCGGGGGCGCGGCCGGTCACATGGCGATCGTCGGTGCGCCGCTCAGCGGCAAGAGCACCCTCGCCCGCACCGCGCTGGTCGCCCTCGCCCTCACGCACACACCACAGGAGGTGCAGTTCTTCGTCATCGACTTCGGCGGTGGCAGCTTCACGGGACTGCAGCGTTTCACGCACATCAGCGGCGTGGCGACGCGCTCCGAGCCCGACATCGTGCGCCGCACGGTCGCCGAGGTCACCAGCCTGCTCAACGCGCGCGAGGTGTATTTCCGGCAGAACGGCATCGACTCGATCGACACCTACCGACAGCGCCGCGCCCAAGGACTCGCCGATGACGGATACGGCGACATCTTCCTCATGGTCGACGGCTGGGGAACCCTGCGTGCGGAGTTCGAGATGCTCGAACCGCAGATCCATGCCATCGCCGCGCGAGGACTCACCTACGGCGTGCACATCATCATCACGGCGTCGCGCTGGATGGAGGTCCGTGCCAACATCAAGGACCTCATCGGCACCCGCATCGAGCTGCGGCTCGGCGACCCGACGGACTCCGAGGTCAACCGCAAGGCCGCCGAGAACGTCACGGCGATCCCTGGTCGCGGTCTCAACGAGAACGGCCTGCAGATGCTCACGGCGCTGCCGCGCATCGACGGCGTCGACGACGCATCCTCGCTCGCCGGCGGCATCGACGATCTCGTCACCCGCGTCGCATCCGCATGGCACGGCCCCGCCGGCCCCAAGCTGCGTCTGCTGCCCTCGCGCATCAGCCACGCCGACCTCCGGGCAGTGGCCGCCGCCGCGTCGGCGGACGGCTCGGAGCCGCGTGAGATCCTGCTCGGCATCGACGAGGCGAACCTCGCGCCGTTCTCGATCGACCCGCTCGAAGAGCCGCTGCTCTATCTCTACGGCGACGCAGATTCGGGCAAGTCGTCGATGCTCCGCGGTGTCGTGCACGAGATCACGCGTCTCTATGGTCCGACCGAGGCGAAGATCTTCGTCGTCGACTACCGTCGCGCGCTGCTCGGTGAGATCCCGCAGGACTACCTCGGTGCCTACCTCACCTCGCACGAGATGACCGAGGGTGGGATGAGCGAGCTCGCCCAGTTCTTCCAGAGCCGCATCCCCGGCCCCGACGTCACGCCCGACCAGCTGCGCTCACGGTCGTGGTGGAAGGGCGCAGAGGGCTTCGTGCTGATCGACGACTACGACCTCGTGTCGACGTCGCAGGGCAACCCCGTCGCGGTGCTCGCCCCGCTGCTCGCGCAGGCGGCAGACCTCGGTCTTCACGTGATCCTCACGCGTCGCACCGGTGGAGCGAGCCGTGCCGCCTACGATCCGATCATCCAGCGCATGACCGACCTGGGCGCCACCGGCATCCTGCTCTCGGGAAACCCCGAGGAGGGACAGCTGATCGGCAAGGTCAAGGCGATCCCGGCGATCCCCGGCCGTGCCCAGATCGTCAGCCGCGACCGCGGGCTGGTCGCCGCACAGCTGCTGTGGGTGCCGCCGAGCTATCAGTGATCTGGCGGGGGCGGTCAGTGGGCGAGTGCGCCGACTGGCCGCCTGAGCTCAGCGGGTCGCGTCGGCGAGGTGACGTGCGTCGTGGCTCAGCACCTTGACGATGATGCCGTGGCGACGCAGCTCCTTGGCGGTGCGAGCACCCTCCTCGGCGTCGCGCCCCAGAGCGTTGATGTTCGCCACGACGAGAACGTCTCCGGTCTTCAGCGTGCCGATCAGGCGCGACAGTCGATCGCTCCAGCTCTCGAGGATGTCGGGAGCGGGGTGACGGAACCCCTCGATCGGCACCCCGAACCGGGTGAGGTCGTCGCGCTGCTCGACCACCGACGGCATGCCCTCGCGGGAGACGACGAGTCCGACCAGGCGTGACCCGTCGGGGCGCGCGAGCCAGAAGTCGCGGTTCTGCTGCAGTTCGGTGAAGCACTTGGGGCACTCCGCGGCCGCGTGCGGCAGATGCAGCGGACTCGTCAGGGCCTCGTCGACGGATGCCGTCGCCTTCATGGGATCGATCGTCTCGCTCATCGCGCACCTCCGGCATCCATTCTGCCCTGATCGGAGCCGGCGCGGTGACCTTTCAGAGCATCCCGAGCGCGCGTACCGCTTCTCGTTCCTCTACGAGCTCGGCCACGGAGGCGTCGATGCGAGCCTGGGCCCATTCACTGATCTCGAGCCCTTCGACGATCTGCCACTCTCCGTCGATCGACCGCACCGGGAACGACGAGATCAGACCAGCGGGAACGCCGTACTCGCCGTGCGAGACGACCCCGGCAGAGGTCCAGTCGTCGGTGCCGTGCACCCAGTCGCGCACGTGCTCGATCGTGGCGTTCGCGGCAGACGCCACGGAAGACGAGCCGCGCACCCGGATGATCTCGGCCCCTCGCTTCGCGACACGAGGGATGAAGGTCTCATCGAGCCACGTGGGCACATCGCCGACGATGGCCTCGAGAGCCTTCGCGACCGGTTCTCCTGCCACTGTCGCGTGCGAGACGTCGGGGAACTGCGTCGCCGAGTGGTTGCCCCAGATGGGCACACGACGAATGGTGTCGACCGGCACTGCGAGCGTCTGCGCCAGCTGTGCCCTGGCGCGATTCTCGTCGAGTCGGGTGAGAGCGGTGAATCGCTCTGCAGGGATGCCGTCGGCCGCGGCCGCGGCGATCAGCGCGTTCGTGTTCGCCGGGTTGCCCACCACGGTGACGCGCACGTCGGACGACGCGTGGGCCGCGATCGCGGCGCCCTGCGGGCCGAAGATGCCGGCGTTGGCGGCGAGCAGGTCTCCGCGTTCCATCCCGGGTCCTCGTGGACGAGCGCCGACCAGCAGAGCGAGGTCGCACCCGTCGAAGCCGACGGCGGGGTCGTCCGTGACCTCGACGTGCTCGAGCAGGCCGAAGGCGCCGTCCTGCAGCTCGAGGGCCGCTCCCTCGGCGGCGCCGAGCCCCTGGGGGATCTCCAGCAGCCGCAGTCGCACCTTCTCGTCGGGGCCGAGCATGTCTCCGGCGGCGATTCTGAACAGCAGTGCGTAGCCGATCTGTCCGCCCGCACCCGTGAGCGTGATGGTGGTCGTCATGACTCGAGCCTACGACCGTGAAGAGGCCGCCGTGCAGAGTACCCTCGTGGCATGACCTTCAACCCTGACGCTGATGTCTCCGGCAACACCGCCCGCCGACGCGGCCGCGGCGCCGTCGTCGCCGGAGCGGGCGGTGTCGGCCTGCTCGGCATCATCGCCCTGATCGCCGGACCACTGCTGGGCATCGACCTGACCGGCCTGCTGGGCGGCGGTGGCGGCACCGGCGGGGGCACCGAGCCTGCGGGCGGCAGCGTGATCGAGAACTGCCTCACCGGCGAGGACGCCAACGAGAACGTCGACTGCCGAGTGGCGGCCTCGCAGCTGGCGCTCGACGGCTACTGGGAGGACCACGTCGAGGGCTACCGCCCGCCGCAGCTCATCATCGTCGACGGAGCCACCTCGACCTCGTGCGGCACCGCGTCGAACGCGGTCGGCCCGTTCTACTGCCCGCCCGATGAGACGGTCTTCATCGATCCCACGTTCTTCGACCTCATGCAGCAGCAGTTCGGGGCATCCGCCGGCGATCTCGCTCAGCTCTACATCGTGGGTCACGAGTGGGGCCACCACATCCAGTACATCACCGACGTGATGAATCAGTATCCGAACAACGGCACCGGCCCGGACAGCAACGGCGTGCGCATCGAGCTGCAGGCCGACTGCTATGCGGGCGCCTGGATCGGGCAGATGACCCAGGAGAAGGACCCGGACGGTGTCCCCTACCTGTTGGAGCCGACCGAGGCGGAGATCACCGACGCGCTGAACGCCGCGAACACGGTCGGCGACGACAACATCCAGGAGCAGTCGTCCGGTTCGGTCAACCCCGAGAGCTTCACGCATGGCACCAGCGAGCAGCGGCAGGGGTGGTTCGCGAGCGGCTACAAGTACGGACTCGATGTGTGCGCCGACCCGCTCACGGCGGCGCCCGGAGAACTCTGACCATGGAACTCGACGCGCTGTATCCGCCCATCGAACCGTACGACTCCGGTGAACTGCTCGTCGGCGACGGGCACCGCATGTACTGGGAGACCAGCGGCAACCCCGAGGGCAAACCCGTGGTGTTCCTGCACGGCGGACCCGGCAGCGGCACGTCGCCGTGGCAGCGTCGGTTCTTCGACCCTGAGGTGTATCGGATCGTGCTCCTCGACCAGCGCGGGTGCGGGCGCAGCACTCCGCACGCGAGCGCCCCCGATGTCGACCTCCGCTTCGTCACCACCGCGCACCTGATCGCCGACATCGAGCTGCTTCGCCGCAACCTCGGCATCGAGCGGTGGCAGGTGTTCGGCGGGTCGTGGGGGAGTGCACTCGCGCTCGCCTACGCGCAGGCTCATCCGGATGCCGTCAGCGAGCTGATCCTGCGGGGCATCTTCACACTCCGTCGGGCAGAGCTGGAGTGGTTCTACGAGGGCGGCGCCGCCGCTCTGTTCCCCGACCTCTGGGAGGAGTACATCGCGCCCATCCCGGTGCTCGAGCGCTCGCACATGATCGAGGCCTATCACCGGCGTCTGTTCGACCCCGATCCGGCCGTGCACGAACCGGCGGCTGTCGCCTGGTCGCGGTGGGAAGCCTCGACGGTCACGTTGCGCCCGGATGCCGCGCAGATCGAGGCGATGTCCGACCCGCACACGGCGACCGCCTTCGCCCGCATCGAGAACCACTTCTTCGTGAACCGCGGATGGTGGACCGAGGGGCAGCTCATCGCCGGTGTCGACGGCATCCGTCACATCCCGACCGTCATCGTGCAGGGGCGTCACGACGTGTGCACTCCGATGATGACCGCCTGGGACCTGCATACCGCCTGGCCGGAGGCCGAGTTCGTCGTCATCGACGATGCCGGACACTCGGCGACGGAGCCCGGCATCCAGCGCGCGCTGCGCGCCGCGACCGACCGCTTCGCCGGCTGAGCCCGCGGCGGCCGGTCGCGCGTCAGGCGCGCAGCGCCGCGGTCAGGGTCTTCAGCAGCCCGATCGTGCCGCCGTGCGCGCGGAACCGCGTGAGGCCCTCGCTCACCGCTGCGCCCGTCCGGGAGGAGACGAACCACGGCGGCTTGGGCAGGATGGTGAGGCGCCCGCCGCCGTTGACGACCGGAAGAGAACGCGGGAACGGCCGGAAGGGTCCGCGGATCACCGAGCGCTCGACGCGATCGAGCAGGAGTGCGTTGTGGACGACGCCGATGCCGCTGCCGACGTCGGCGATCGTGCTGCCGGGGAACGCTCCCCAGGTCATGGTCGGGGTGATGAAGCCGAAGGCCGTCCAGCCGTTGATCGCGATCGAGCCATAGCGAAGGGCCGCGATCGCCCGGTCGAATCCCGCGCCCAGTGCCTTCTCGGTCGACGGGTCGATCAGCAGGTTCGCGCCGAGCGTGCCCTGCAGCCGGTCGTTCGCGTAGGCCACGGCCGCGTCGAGGAACTCCTGGCCGGTGCCCGCCACCGAGACGACGCCCAGCACCGGAGCGAAGTACTCGGTGCTCTGCAGCGCTGTCGCGTCGTCGCCGTCGGAGACCTCGACCAGCACACGATCGCCGAGCACGAGGGCGTCGGGGTACGCATCGGTCGCGAGGTGCATCCTCGAGGTCGCACCGGGGTACCAGATCGGCCGGTCCGGAGCGTTCGCGTAGGCGCGGCGCAGAGCGGCTCGGAAGTCGTCGGCCTGCGCCCAATCCGACGACATGATCACCACCTGGCCGGCGATGCAGTTGTGTCCGCTGTTCTGCAGACGCATCGTCGCGACATGCTCCGCCTGATACGTGAGATCGGCGTCCGTCCACTCGCCCGGGACGATGATGATGGGCGAGACCCCGCCGAGCTCGGCCGTGATGGGCTTCTTCAGCAGCGGACGGTTCTCACGGCGCCGCCGCGTGGCCGCAGCCCCCGTGCCCCACACGATGGCGTCGAAGGTCGCGGCCGACCCCGTGATGTGCACGTGCACGAGGTCGGGGTGGCCGGTCAGGTAGGCGCCGACGTCGGGCCCGCCGCGCGTGATGCGCAGCAGCCCAGGACCGATGAGCGGCGCGAGCGCTCGCTTGTAGACGGGCACGAGCGCGTCCTGCGTCGGATTGACCTTGAGCAGCGCCGTGCGATTGTGAGCGAGCAGTTCGTAGAGCACGTCGAGCACCGGGATCGAGGTGATGTTGCCGGCGCCGAGCACGAGTCCCACGCCCCCCGAGTCCGACGGGGTGCGCTGCGCGAGCCCTGCCGCGGCGCGCGCGCCGTTGGGGGTGACGCCGGGTTCGAGCCAGACCTCTCCCGTGTAGCCGGAGAGCAGGAACCGGTCGATGCCGGTGAGGGGGAAGGCGTGCACGCGGGTGCGTCCGCCGGGAGCCCGGTCGATTGTGATCCCGTCCAGCGGGTTGGTGCCGTTCGCGAGGCGCGTGAGCGTCTCGATGTAGGCATCGAGGGCACCGAGCACGCTGTAGGGTCCGCTGAGCCATTCCTCCCCGCGCAGCGGATGCCGGCCGTCGAGGCCCTTCGACGCGGCTGCGGTGTCGGCCCAGTCCTCCGCAGCGGCGGCGACGCTCGAGCGCACGGCGCGCAGCAGGGTGACCCGCTGGGCGAGCGTCAGGGCCGACCACGTGCGGCTGCCGCCCTGAAGGTCGTCGATCGCGGCGTCGAGGCGATCGCGTTCGGCCTCTCCGAGCTCCGGGGTCTTCGTCGAAGCGGCGGGCGTTGTCGCAGAAGTCATCGGCGTCTCCTTCGGGCGGGATCCCAGCTTATGTCGCGCATTCCGGTCAGGCGTCGATGTCGGCGCGGCGCAGGCGGTAGCGGCGAAGCGTGAGCAGGCTCGCCGCCATCAGCAGGGCGGGCAGGATGCTGAATGCGAGCACGATGCCGGTGATCGCGGCGTCCGGCTGTTGCGTGGTCGTGCCCGCCACGCTCGAGACGTATCCCGTCGCGGCCAGCGTGAGGGAGACCGCGCTCGCTCCGAGCGCGAACCCGACGGTCTCTCCTGCCGTCCAGACGCCCGTGAAGGTGCCGGCCCGGCCTCTTCCGGTGCGGCGCTCGTCGTGTGAGATCACATCGGGCAGCATCGCCATCGGCAGCGACTGCAGCCCGGCATAGGCGATGCCGGCCACCGCGATCGAGCCGTACATCCAGGGGCCCGGCGTCCAGACGGCGAGGACGAGTGATGCGGCGGCGATCAGGAAGAGGATGCTCGCGAGAGCGAACGCCCGCTCCTTGCCCAGGCGCCGGGCGACGACCGTCCAGCCCGGCGTCGCGAGCAGAGCGGGCCCGACGAGCGCCAGGAACACGAGTGTCACGGCGTCTTCCGAGCGCAGCACCCACGTGGCGACGTACTGCGCGCCGGCGAGCATGGTCCCGGTCGCGAGCGCCTGCAGCACGAACGTGCCGAGGAGGGCGCGGAACGGCTGACTGCGCCGTAGAGTGCGCACGCCGGCGGCATACTGCTCCCGGAGTCCTGCCGGAGCGACCGCCGGGGGGCGTTCGTCCGCGGCCATGTGATGGGCGGCGGCATCCGCTGTCCGCGACGCGATGAGCATGCCGACGCCGATGACCACGCCCGCCACCACGCCCATCAGCAGGTATCCCGCGACGGGGTCGGCGGTGGCGCCCCTCAGCTCGGGGCCGCCGGCGCCGAAGAGCAGGATGGCTGCGGTGAGCACGACGACGCGCCACCCGAGCAGCCGGGTGCGCTCGTCGTAGCCCGAGGTCAGTTCGGCGGGCAGTGCGACGTAGGGCACCTGGAACAGGCTGAAGGATGTCGCTGTGGCGAGGAACGCGAGGAGCACGCAGACGGCGCCGGCGGTCGGGCCCCAGGACGGGGGCACCGCGAAGGTGAGGGCGAAGAACACCGGAAGAGTGAGGCCGCCTGCGACCATGAATCCTCGACGCGAGCCGGTCCTTGCGTACTGACGGTCCGACGCGGCGCCGATCACCGGGTCGATGATGACGTCCCAGATCTTCGCCCCGGTGACGATGAGGCCGGCGGTGAGGGCGGCGACACCCAGATTGTCGGTGAGGAAGTACGTCAGAACCAGCCCGGGGAGGGTCGCGTACCCGCCTGTGCCGAGGGAGCCGATCGCGTAGAGGGCGACCGTGCGGGCGGACAGGCGGACGGAGGCTGCTTCGGGCCGAGCCGCGGTGCTCATCGCGCCAGTGTATCGGTGCGCGAAGAGCCTGCTTCAGGTCAGATGAGCGAGAGCTCCCGGAGCTTCGACTCGACGTCCGCGTTCGACGGCTCGACGTGGTGCGAGGAGTCGGGGTAGAGCACCACGGGGATGTTCATGCGGCCCGAGATCTCCTTCGCGATGTCGGCCGCCGAGGGGTCGGCGACGAGGTCGACGTAGGTGTACTCCACGCCGAGGGAGTCGAGTTGCTTCTTGGTGCGGATGCAGTCGCGGCACCAGTCGGCGCCGAACACGGTGATCGCGGAGTCTGCGGGAGAAGTCATGCTTCCAGCGTAGAGCGCCCTGGCTGGGCGGGCGCCGAGCGGAGTGACGCCATCGATCGATCATTGCTCACTAAGGGTAGCCTTACCTATACTGAGGGCATGAACAGCGCGTGCGAGCATCTCGAAGACCCCGACTGGGAGAACATCGAGGGGGTCGTGCTCATCGCCGGCGACTCGACCGACGCCGGAGCCATCGCCGCCATCGCCGCACGGCTGCCCTGGGATGCCGAGGGGGTCATCCTCCTCGAGGCGGCCGCACGCATCCAGTTCCGCCACATCGACGTGCCCGAGGGAGTGTCGGTGCGCTGGCTGCTGCGCGGCGACGGCATCCGTCAGCATGCGAAAGGCGAACGCCTCGCGAATGCCGTGCACTCGTGGTGCATCGAGTGGACGTGCGCGGAGCCCGCGCTGCAGTGGACGGTCTGGCTCGGCGCGCATACGCCTCCGCACGTGGCGCGGATGGCACGCAGTCTGCTCGGCGTCGCGAACTGACGCCGCGGGCGCAGCGTCAGCGGTCCCGATTCAGCGGGTCGCGAGCGCCGGAGCGCCGACGGTCGCGCCGGCGCTGATCGCATCGAGCGCGCGGCGGAGCGACGAGCTCGACGTGTGCGCCGTGTACGGGAAGTACACGACCTCGACGCCCACCTCCGCGAACTCCCGCTCGAGCCGCAGGCCCTTGTCGGTGCCGCGCCAGTCGTCGCCCTTGAAGAAGTGCGTGAACTGCACGTCTCGCCACGAATCCATCTTCGACGGAGTGGTCTCGACGTAGACGTCGTCGACGAACGAGATGTGACGGACGATCTCCGCCCGCTCAGCGGTCGGGATGACGGGCTCGATGCCCTTCACCTGCCGCAGCATCTCATCGCTGACGACACCGGCGACGAGAATGTCGCAGTGCTGCTTGGCGTGACGAAGAAGGTTGAGATGCCCGACGTGAAACAGGTCGAAAGCACCCACGGCATAGCCGATGCGCGTCCCCATGATCTCCCCAGATCAGTATTTCCCCAGAGGCGGATCCCCATCCGCCCAGCGACTCCCACAGCCGCATCCCGTCACTCTAGCAGGTCGTCGTTTCCTCATGCATAGGAACACATGGAACTATGGAGTCCGCAGTGCTGTCGGCACAGGGGAGGGGCGCACAGTGGGGACATCGGTCACCGTCATCGTGCCGACCTTCAACGAGCGTGAGAACGTCGCCGAGCTCGTCGCACGCACCGCCGTCGCGCTTGCCGGATACGACGCGGAGATCCTCTTCGTCGACGACAGCACCGACAGCACCGCCGCCGAGGTCGAGCGGGTGGCCGCCGACGCCCCGCTGCCGGTCAGGGTCATCCACCGCACGGACAACACCGGCGGACTCGGGGGAGCGGTCGCCGTGGGCCTCGAGGCCGCGGCATCCGATCTCTGCATCGTCATGGACGGCGACCTGCAGCATCCGCCCGAACTGCTTCCTGCACTGGTGCGCCGGCACGACGAAGGCGATGCCGATGTCGTGGCAGCCTCGCGCTACATCGGCGGGGGCGACATGAGCGGTCTGGGCACTGCCGTGCGGTTCGGAGTCTCTCGGTCGGCCACGTGGCTGACGCGAGCGATGTTCCCGATCCGTCTCGCGCGCAGCACCGATCCGATGACCGGCTTCTTCCTGGTCGACCGCTCGCGCCTCGACCTCTCCGCCCTCAGGCCGCAGGGCTTCAAGATCCTTCTCGAGATCCTCGCCCGCACCGATCTGCGCATCGCCGAGGTGCCGATGGAGTTCGGCGAGCGCCGCCACGGAACCTCCAAGGCGAGCCTGCGTCAGGGGGCGACCTTCGTCGCGCACCTGGCCAGACTGCGATTCGGCAAAATGTCGCTCTTCGCGATGATCGGCGTGATCGGGGCGGTCGCCAACCTCGGCATCATGTGGCTGCTGACGCTGGCCGGTGTGCCCTACATCTGGGCGGCGATCATCGGCGCCGAGGTCACCATCATCGGCAATTTCATCCTGCAGGAGCGATTCGTCTTCGCGGATATGCGCACGGATGCGCGAGGGTTGGGCGGTCGCTTCGCCGCGTCGTTCACCTTCAACAACGTCGAGGCAGCGCTGCGCATCCCGGTGATGGCATTGATGGTCGAGACCTGGCATATCTCGAGCGTCCTCGCGACGGGACTGTCGCTCATCGTCGCGTTCGTCGCGCGCTTCCTCTTCCACTCCCTGGTCGTATATGCGCCGAAACGGCGTGTGAAGGCGGACGGGACGACGGGCGAGCCGAAGCCGGACACCGCGACCGTGCGCATCATCCGGGCGATCGACGCCGAGGCGATGAAGCCCGGCGAGCTCTGAGGTCGTGTCGAGTCGGATCACTGTGCGGCGCGCCGGGTCCCCGCGGTAGACCCGAACTCGTGATCCGGTCGTGCGTGCGAGGATGTCTGGCGGGGAGGCGAGATGAAACGCAAGGCTCTGGGGGCCGTGATCGCGCAAGCGGCGCAGGCGGGAATAGGTCTGCTTCTGCAGATACTCGTCGCGCGACTGCTCGGGATCGACGAGTACGGGCGCTTCGCGATCCTGTACGGGGTCGTGATCGTCGCGACGGCCGTGGTGACGGGGCTCATCGGCGATTCACTCGTCGTGCTGGAGCGTTCGCAGCGCGCGATCCGGGCCGGTCTGCAGGCGATGCTGCTCATCACGTCGGCGGTGCTCGCGGCTGGTGCGTTCCTGACCGCCTGGCTGACGGGCTTCTCGGATGCGCTCGAAGCCGCGATCTTCGCGGTCGCCCTCGCCGCATTCGCCGTCGAGGAGATCGTGCGGCGGCTCCTGATCGCGCACATGTCGTTCGTGCGCACCGCCGCCACCGATATCTCGGGCTTCCTCGTCGCGATCGCGATCATCCTCATTGTGAATGCGACCGGAACCCTCTCGCTGGGGGTGTTCCTCGCGGGCATCGCTGCGGGGCAGATCGTCGCGACAGTCATCGGCTGGTTGCTCGTGCCCCGCTCCGATCGACATCTCGTCGGACTCCGCGGTGCCGCGATCGCCCCTGTCTGGCGCTATGGCATGTGGCGGGGACTGCAGCAGGTGCTGCGCCCCAGCCTGTTCACGGTGCTGCGCCTGCTGGTGCTCGCGGGCGCCGGACTCACCGCGGTCGGCCTGCTCGAAGCTGCGCGCACGTACACATCGCCACTGATCCTGGTGATCGGTGGGCTCTCGTCGTTCCTGTTCGTGCGCTTCGCCGACCAGCACAGAGCAGGCACGGGAGGCTCCGTCCGTGAGGCGGACCGCGTCGTGGGCTTCCTCCTGATCGGCACGGTCCTGATGAGCGTCGTCGCCGTGGCGCTGGTTCCCTGGGTGAGTCCGCTTCTCTTCGACGTCGAGGTCGATCCGCTCGCGGTGGTCGCCTGGCTCGCGTATGGGATGTCCGTCGCGATCGTCACCCCGTACGGCGCACTGGGAGCGGTCGGAGGCAAGCAGGTGGCGGTGTTCCTGATCCGCCTCTCGGACACCATCCTCGCGATCATCGCCGTGATCGTGATGCTCGCGTGGGGAGCGGAACCGTCGACTCTCCCGTTCGCGCTCGCGGTGGCGTCGATGCTCGGCGGTCTGGGGCTGCGGTGGCTCGTCGTCGCCGACGGTCGGACCGAGAGGCCGCCGCGGTAACAGGTGGCCGCGGGGCGAATGGTAGGTTTAGGCCCTGTCTTCGACTGAGGGGGTTGGCGATGGAAGATGTTCCTTACGGACGTATTCTGCGCGAGGGATGGGTGGTCATCGTCGTGCTCGCGGTGTTCGGGGCCGGCATGGGGTGGCTCGTGACCAAGATGCTTCCAGAGACCTATGCGGCGACGTCGACTCTCCTGCTGCGCGTCGACTCGACCGAGGCATCGCTGTTCGAGCGCAACCAGTTCAGCCTGGCGCGCATCAAGTCGTATCCGCCGCTGGTCGACAGTCCGGAGGTCATCGACGCCGTACGCGACGACCTCGACCTCGACGACGACGAGTACCCCGACCGCGACATCCGGCGAATGGTCTCGGCCGAGAACACGGCTGACACCGTGCTGCTCGTGGTCCGCGCCGACGCGCCGACCGCCCAGCTCGCAACGGACATCGCCAATTCGGCCGCGACCCACCTGTCCGAGTTGATCGGTGAGACCGAGAACGACGAGGATGACGCGCGCTACACCGTGGCGCTCGATCAGGTGCTGCCGGCGGTCGCACCGCTTGCTCCGATCTCGCCGCAGGTGACGGCGATCACAGGGCTCGGCGGCATCGCGGGTCTCGCGCTCGGAGCGATCGTCGCCGTATACCGCACCACGACCAACCGGCGTCTGCGCACGATCTCGGATGTCCGACGCTCGTCCGGCCTTCCCGTCATCGGGCAGATACCGAGACGCAGCCGTCTGCGCCAGGACGCGAACTCCGGAGCGGCAGTCGCCTACGAGGAAGCGGCAGGAAACCTCGTCGCGCTCGCCGGAGGCGGCGTGCGCACACACGTGGTCGTCCCAGCCACAGACGACGCGATGGACGACGAGGCGATCACGGGGATGCTCGAGGCCCAGCGGCTGATCGGTGCGACCGCATGCGTCGTGGACACGAGAGAATCGCACGTGAAGGGCCACGGTCACACGCTCAACGAGGTGCTCGAGGGCGAGCCGATCTCGACCGGTGAGGAGACCGACGCGGTCTTCGTCGCCGACGATCCCATCCCGCTCGAGAAGCTGGTCTCGGCGCTTCCCGGCATCATCGCGGCCATGCATGAGGCCTTCGACGTGGTGGTCGTCGTATGCGATCCCGGGGCCTCGGCGCTCATCGAGAAGCTGGCGGGTCCGGGGGCGGGTGTCATCATCAACGTGAAGCACAACTCCACGTCCGCGACCGATCTGGTGGCCGTCACGACGCGCCTGCGGGTCATGGGCGTGCGCCCAGTGGGCGTGGTGATGCTGCACACGGGTTCGAGGTCCCTCGGCTCCATCGCCGAGTCATGGCGGATCTCCGACCGTGATCCGGCTCCGGTTCTCGCGGGCGCCGGAGGCTCGCATGCCCGCTCTGACTGACACCCGTCGCCAACCCCGGCAGCAGTCCGCTCACCACCCGAGCACCGCGCGGGTGACGGCGGTGGGCGCTCTCTACGTGCTGATCATCGTCAGCGTGATCCCGTGGCGAAGCGCGACGATCTACTCCGGCGGTGCCGATGGAGTGGTGGTCGCCAAGGCGTTCATCGCTGTGCTCGCGTTCGCCGCCACCCTCGCCCTGGCCGCGCGGACGCGCGAGCGGGTCGCCGTGGGGATCGCCCCTGCATGCGTGATCGCCCTCGCTCTGCTGGTGAGTGTGCTGGGTTCGGTTCTCGCGGGCAACGACTCCGCGACGATCATCCTCGTCGGCAGGATGTTCCTGGTGATGGCCACGATCCTCTTCCTGCTCACCACCGTCCCCTGGGTGACGAGCATCGTGTGCCTCCTCGCAGCGATGGCCTCGGTGGCGGTCGTCGCCGCCGTCACGGGCCTGCCGAGCCTCGCGGCCAGTGGTCGCCTCGGCGGCGGCATCCCGGAGATCCATCCGAACGAGCTCGCGGGACTCGTGGCCGCGCCGATCATCGGACTGGTGATCCTGATGCTGCGCAACGGCGTGCGGGTGTGGCGCCTGCTCGCCGCGGTCGTCCTGGTGGGGATCGCCGTGGCCAGCGGATCGCGGACCGGGCTGCTCGCGATCGTCGTCGGAATCGGCGTCGCCGTTCTGGTCAACGGGATCCGCGACCGCAGCGTGCTCTATCTGCTTCTCGGAGCTCTCCCGCTCGGTTACGCCATCGGCTCGTTCACCGACGTGTTCGGCAGCCTGGCCACGAGAGCGGGTTCCAACGACACGTCCACCGCGCTCGACTCGCGCTTCGACGTGTGGAGGGTCGTGCTCGGCTGGGACTGGGGTGAATGGCAGAAGTGGATCGGCATCGGGCTCTCGGCCAAGAAGATCCCCGTCGACATCAAGTGGCGTGACGAGCAGGTGCTCGACAGCAGCTGGGCGTCGCTGCTCGCCCAGACCGGCCTCATCGGCACGGCGCTGATCGCGGCACTCATCGTGTGGTGCGTGGCGAGCGCGCTGATCTCGTCTCGGCGTCGGTGGCTCATCACGCCGTTGCTGACGCTCGTCATCATCCGATCCGTCACCGAGAGCGGGCTGATCGACAGCGCTACGGCCTTCATCCTGTTCTTCGTGGTGGCCTCGCTGCTCACACATCGGTCGCGACATGCGGACGACCCCGTGGGACCCGAATACGATCGGGTCGACGGGCGCAGGTCACACCACCTGAGTCTCACCTAGAATGTCGGTATATCCGTGTCATCGACGCGGAGAACCGGTGCGCGGAGGAGGGGACCAGTGTCTGAGTCGCTCAACGAGCCGCGTCGGCGGATGGGGTGGCGAGGATGGGCGATCGCCGGCGTGATCGCGGCGCTCCTCATCGGCGGAACGGTCTGGGGTGTGCTGGCGAACAGCGACTCCAGCCAGGGGAAACCCGGCGCTTCGGCATCCCCCGGCGCCACGGGCAGCCCGGGGCCGACACCGACGCCTCAGCCCACTGAGTTCGAGACGCCGTCGCCCGGCTCCACCGACGCGGTCGTCAAACCCGATGCGGGCGATGAGGTGCCGATCGACGAGCCGGCGCCGCCCGTGCAGGGCGTCGTCTCAGAGGTCACGGCGCTCGAGGCCATCACTGCCGGCAACGACATCCCGGGAGAGCCGAGCGGCCCGGCGATTCAGGTGACGGTGCGGCTGACGAACGAGTCGGACGAGGCTGTCGATACCGCAGGCGCGAACGTCACCCTCACGTACGGCGGTGACGACAGACTTCCCGCAGCCGGTCTCACGGGAGACGCCTCGTCGGTCTGGCCGGCATCGATCGCAGCGGGCGACAGCGCAGAAGCGATATTCCAGTTTGCAGTTCCCTCTTCTCCTGAGGGGGACCTGCGTGTTACCGTCGATATACTGGCCTCTGCGCCAAACGTCATCTTCGTAGGCCCACGACCCTAGGTCGTCAGCACCGAGCGACGTAATACTGGGGAATCATCGTTCGGTGCCGATGTAGGGGTCGCGCACGAACGGTCCATCATCTGGGGAGATGAACGATGGGCACTACAGCAATGTCTTGGGGACGCCGCGGACGCGGTGCATTGATCGCGATCGCGGTGACGCTCGCCGTCGCCTTCGGATCGCTGGTGACGATGTCGCCCGCGCAGGCGGACGTGAGTCCACCGGCCGGAGAGGCCTCGACGGTCACCGCTGATTCGCTGCCTACGGTGCAGATCAACGGCATCGTCTGGGATCAGGCCGTGGTCGGCAACGTCGTGTACGCCGCCGGCAAGTTCACCAGCGCACGCCCCGCAGGGGCGGCCGCCGGAACGAATGAGACGCCGCGGTCGAACCTCCTGGCCTACGACATCCGCACCGGGGTGCTGATCGCGTCGTTCGCGCCGTCGATCAACGGCCAGGTGCGTCAGGTCGAGGCATCGCCAGACGGCACTCGCCTCTACATCGTCGGCGACTTCACGACCGTGAACACCCAGACCCGCAACCGCGTGGCGGCGTTCGACCTGCCCAGCGGAAACCTCGCGGCGTTCAACCCGAACTCCAACGGCGTCACCTCGGGTGTCGCCGCGACCAACGACACCGTGTACATCACCGGGACGTTCGGTCGCGTCTCCGGCAACGACCGTTCCGGCGCCGCAGCGTTCACCCGCGCCGGCGCTCTGCTGCCCTGGGCCCCGGCGCTCGAAGGCCGGCAGGGTCGTGTCGTGACCGTCTCTCCCGCGGGCGACAAGGTGGTCCTCGGCGGTAACTTCCAGACTCTCAACGGCAGCTCGAACCCGGGCTACGGCCTGGCCATGGTCTCGGCATCCGACGCCTCCCTGCTGCCGTTCTCGGCGAACAACGTCATCCGCAACGCCGGACTCGACGCGGCGATCCTCTCGCTCAAGTCGTCCGGCGACGACATCTACGGCACCGGCTACGTGTTCGGCGCCGGTGGCAACCTCGAGGGCTCCTTCCGCGCATCGTGGTCGAGCGGCGACCTCGTCTGGGTCAACGACTGCCACGGCGACCAGTACGACGTGGAGCCGATGGGCGACACCGTGTACGCGGCCGGTCACTCGCACTACTGCGGCAGCCTCGAAGGCGGTTTCCCGCAGAGCGACCCCTGGTCCTTCTACCGCGGTCTCGCGGTCTCGAAAGACGTCGCGCGGACGACGCCCTACGGACTGAACCTCGGATACTACGACTTCGGCGGCAACCCGGCGCCCAAGCTGCTGCACTGGTTCCCCGCTTTCAACGCGGGCAACGTCAGCGGCGCATCGCAGGGCCCGTGGTCGGTCAGCTCGAACAGCGAGTACCTCGTCTACGGCGGTGAGTTCACCCGGGTGAACAACACCGGTCAGCAGGGTCTCGCCCGCTTCGCGGTGACGTCGAAGGCGCCCAACGCGCAGGGACCGATCCTCTGGAACACGGCCTGGCCCGCCTCGTCGATCGCCCTCACGGGCGGATCGGTCCGCGTCAGCTGGCCGCTCAACTACGACCGTGACAGCGAGTACCTGAAGTACGAGGTGCTGCGCGACAACGCGGTCGTCAAGACCTATGAGAACGTCCGGTCGAAGTCCGCCGACTGGGGGCTCCCTCCGATGGCGTTCGTCGACACCACCGTCACGAACGGAACCACGTACACGTACCGCGTGCGTGCCACCGACAACGAGGGACACTCGATCCTCGGTGGGACGACGACCGTGACGGCATCCGGATCCGCGGCCCCGAGCGCGTACCGCACCGCGGTGCTCGATGACGCACCGTTGAACTACTGGCCCCTCGACGACTCGTCGGCCACGCTCTCGTATGACTGGGCCGGCGCATCCGACCTCGCCGTGCGCAGCGGCGTGACCCGCGGAACCACCGGTGCCATGCTCTCGGACTCGCGCAGCGCGTCGAGCTTCGACGGGTCCGGCGAGGGCTTCGCGTCGACGACATCGGCGATCGCCGGTCCGAACACGTTCGGCATCGAGGCCTGGTTCAAGACGACCACCACCAACGGTGGAAAGATCGTCGGATTCGGCAACAGCTCCACCGGCACCTCCGGCAGCTACGACCGCCACGTCTACATGGAGCCGAGCGGACAGGTCACCTTCGGTGTCTACCCGGGGTCGTCGCAGACGATCAGCTCGGCCAGCGCGTTCAACGACGGGCAGTGGCACTACGTGTCGGCGGGTCTGAGCGACGGCGGCATGGTGCTCTACATCGACGGCGTCCGCGTCGCCCAGCGCACCGATGTCACGTCGGCGCAGGCGTACAACGGCTACTGGCGAGTCGGAGGCGACAGCCCGTGGTCGGGAGCAGCCTTCTTCCCCGGTCAGATCGACGACGTCGCCATCTACGGCGCCCCGCTGACCCGCGAGCAGGTCGCTTCGCACTACACGGCATCCGGTCGTGAGCTCGAGGGATCGACCGCTCCGGCTGACGCGTACGGCGCGGCCGTGTACGCCGCAGACCCGGCGCTGTACTGGCGACTCGGCGAGTCGACGGGCGACACCGCAGCGGATGCCTCGGGCTACAACCAGAAGGGCACCTACTTCGGCAGCGTCAAC